>JAEELU010000091.1 GCA_016282815.1 Acholeplasmatales bacterium | reverse complement strand
CTGTTTCAGTTTTAAGAATGCTTTTAATTCTTTTTTGATAAGCTTCTTCATCCAATAATCTTTTAGCCTTTAATTCTAGGAATAAATCATAATTAGCATCATATGTATATACCTTACCAAAATCTAATTCCATCATTTTTGTACAGATTCTTTGTAAGAAATATCTATCATGGGTTACCATTAATAATCCTTTTTTCCACTTGATTAGATATTTCTCAAGCCATGTAATTAATTCATTGTCTAAATGATTTGTAGGCTCATCTAGTATTAGTAAATCACAAGGTGTTACTAATACCTTCGCTATAGCTAGTCTTTTTAGCTCTCCACCACTAAAGCCCTTAGTAGTTATACTAGTATCTAAAAATCCTAGCTTAGTTAATATTGATGATGCTTCATACTCCTTTATTGGGAATTCCTTAGTCGATTCACTCATCACTATATCGAATAATGACATATTTTCATCAAATACTGGATTTTGAGGTAAATAATTTATTCTCATACCACCTGAAATAATTATTTCACCTGAAATTGGTTTTTCCATTCCTAAAATTAGTTTTAATGTTGTAGACTTACCACAGCCATTAACTCCAACTACACCAATTTTATCTGTATCCTCAATTGAAAATGATGCATTATCTAATATCTTTTTTTCAATATATTTAAATGTTACATTATTAAATGTTATATTCATAAAATCACAACCCATTAGATTATATCATATAAAATAAAACAAAAAAACGGCTAAAAAGCCATTTTATTGACTATATAAATAGCATATTTATTATAATAATTATTTCAATTCATCTTTATGTATTAAGTTTAAATTAACATGACAATATCCATTAGGATTTTTATCTAAATAATCCTGATGATAATCCTCTGCATTATAAAAATTACTTAATGGTAATATTTCAATCTTATAATTTGAATCTAATTTATTATCAAAATAATTCTTAATAATTTCTTTATCCTTATCATCTAAATAATAAACACCACTTCTATATTGGTGTCCCTCATCCTCACCCTGCTTATCAACAGAATATGGATCAACAAATCTTAAGAAATGCTCTAATATTTTTTCTAATGAAATAATTTCATCATCATATTCAAGTTTTAATGTTTCAGCGTGTGTAGTAAGATGCTTTTTTACTTCCTCATAGCTTGGATTTTCTTTATCGCCATTAGCATATCCAACCTCAGTATCTAATACACCCTTTAATTTCTTATAATACATTTCTACTCCCCAGAAACATCCACCAGCGATATAAATTGTCTTCTTCATTTTATATACCAAATATAATCAAATTGTACTTAGGATTATATATTCTCCTTCATTAGAATATTTTATAGTTATGAGTACAACATAACTTTTAGATTATTATATTACTGATATAATAACCATACATATTTTAACACTAATTATTTATATTTAAACAAGAAATTAATATATTTATTAATCCAAAAAAAATACTACTTAATGAATAGAATTTGTAAAGTAGTATTTAGCCATATAAATGAAAAAATGGCTTAATAGCCATTTTATTTTTTAACTGGTGCCCGAAACAGGAATCGAACCTGCACTCCAAGGAACTAGATTCTAAGTCTAGCGCGTCTGCCAGTTCCGCCATTCGGGCATGTATTGTAGTTGCAAAAGGGCAACTGCAATAAAAATTATACCAAAAATAAATTTATTGTCAACAAAAATTATTTTATAATTATATGTTTTTTGTATTAACATTCGATAATGCGACAAACACGAGGAATTCTTGTCGTAGTTATCCATTATTTTTTTATATTATTTATGAAATAATATATATGAATTAAACTAGAAAGGAAAAAATATATGAAAAAGAAATTAATTATTGGCTTCTCATTATTAGGATTATTTGGACTTGCAGGATGTAATAATGAATCTAATTCTACTACAACTATTCCATCAAATAATGAGCCTTCTACCTCAACTGAAGCATCTACTCCATCTCAAGAGGCATCATCTAGTGCTAGCAATCAAGCAAGTGTTAGAAATAAACCAGCAGATTTAGCTAATGCTACATTATGGATTGTTGGAGATTCAACTGTCGATGAATTCCTAGATGCAAGTGGTAATCCTAAGGATACTACATATTTCTATGAAAGATGTGGTTGGGGAGGACATATTAAGGATTATAAGACTGATAAGCTTACAGTAAAGAATTATGGTGCTTCAGGTAGAAGCTCTAAGGATTATTTACAAACATCTTATTATACTACAATTGAAAATAGTATCGCTGAAGGTGACTTCCTAATGATAGGCTTTGGTCATAATGATGAAAAAAGCGATGACCCAGCTAGATTTACAAATGCTACACTAGCAACTGATAATAATGCCTCATTTAAATATTATTTATATGAATATTACATTAAGCTTGCTGAGGAGGCTGGTGCTACACCAATTTTATGTACTCCTATCGTAAGACTTGATACTAATGATAATTATACTGGCTCTAGTGCACATATAACAAGTACTGGTGATTATAGACAAGCTATAGTTGAATTAGGTGAAGAAAAGGATGTTAAGGTTATTGATTTAACTACATATACTAAGAATCTATATACTTCATTAGGTCATGAGGAAGCTTCATATTTCCATGCTATGACATCAGGATTATCTGCTGAAGAGCCTAATTTATCATCAGTAGATAAAACACATATCAATAATTATGGTGCTAAAACATTCGATTATTTCATTGCAAATGAGTTATATATTGATTCAGAATGTTATTTAGGTAATTATATTAAAGATGAAAGAGTTAAGCCTACAAGGGATAATGATTTAGTTGTTAATGCATCGTATAAATATACTCCATATAAGGCTCCAGATCTAAGTAAATATAATCCTGGTACTCAATTTACAACTACTACTGAAGGTTGGTATGGTACAGCATTTGGAGATTGTGGTGGAGACCCAGCTTCTGCAGGTAATGGATATTATGCAACCGAAACATCTGATGGTGTATTTAAGGTAGGTCAATCTAAGGATGAAGCAACTTATTATAAAGGAAAGATGGCATCTTCTGCTGAAGGTTTAGCATTCTTATTTAAGCAAGTATCTATTAATGATAATTTCACAATTACTGTAGATGCTAAAGTATTAACAGTAAATGGTGATGGTAAGCAAGATGGATTTGGTTTAATGCTAAGAGATGCGTGCTGGCTTCCAAAGAATGATAGTTCATTAATATCAAATTATGTTGCTGCTGGAATTTTAAGATCATCTTCTTCTGATATAGTTGCTAACTTCGCAAGAGAAAATGTAACAGCTATTAATAAATCAAATAATACATTATCATCTGGATATCAAGTAAATGATACTGCTACATTCACAATCACAAGAGTTGGTCAATCTGTAACAGTTACTACAGTTTATAAGGGTCAAACTTATACAACAAATTATCTAGACTTCGATTTTGTTGCAAAGGATTCAGATTATTTCTACATTGGAATGTTTGCTGCAAGAGGAACAATTGTTGAATTTACAAATTTAAATTACGAAAAAACTGGTGAATCACAGGGTGCGTAATAATAAGGCCATTAATTGGCCTTTTTCTTTTATATGGAATATAAAATAATTTTGTGATAAAATTGTTTATGATTTTTTGAAAGGAAATGGCCATGAAGGAATTTTTACTTGGAATGAAAAAGGGAATACCTGTTGCGCTAGGATATTTTGCTGTATCCTTCTCTTTTGGTGTTATGGCAGCTAAAGGCATTACTCCATTAATGGCAACTATCATTTCAGCAACAAATCTAACCTCTTCTGGTCAATATGCAGGAGTTCAGCTTATGATGCAAAGTGCTTCATATGTTGAAATTGCCTTAACTGTTCTATTAATTAATTTAAGATATTCATTAATGAGTATTTCCTTATCTCAAAGAATTGATCCTAGTATGCATTTAGGAACAAAGCTTATTATAGGCTTTGGAATTACTGATGAGGTATATGCTCTATCTATAACAAGCCCACATAAGCTCACCGCGAAATATATGCTCGGCTTAATATCCTTACCATTTGTTGGTTGGGTAGCAGGTACTGCAGTTGGAGCGTTTGGAGCACAATTCTTTAATCAGGATTTATTAAGTGCTATGGGCATAGCATTATATGCTATGTTTATCGCAATAATTATTCCAGATGCTAGACGCTCAAAGCCAATTACCCTAGTAATAATTATCGCAATAGCAATAAGCTGTATGTTCTATTATATACCTGGTATTAAGGAAATAGGCTTAGGCTTTAAAATAATAATCGCTACTGTTATAGCCTCCCTAATAGGTGCTATATTCTTCCCAATTAACGATGATAAAAAGCCTGATATAGAAAATAAAACACCTGAAGAAAGTCCAGGTGATGAAAATGTATAATTATATTTGTATGGGAATATTATTCCTAGTAACATATATTCCAAGAGCATTACCTCTTGCTCTATTTAATAAGAAAATAGAAAATAAATATATTAAATCATTTTTATTCTATGTACCATATGCTGTATTAGCGGCTATGACATTCCCATTTGTATTCTATTTTATACCAGAATGGTGGATTGCCCTAATTGGTACAGCTGTAGCACTTGTATTAGCATTCTTTAGACAAAAGCTAATAATCGTTGCTTTAGCGTCTGTTTTAGTTGTATTTATATTACTATTGATATTTTAAAAGGATAGCCGTTAAGCTATCCTTTTATCTTATATTTCAATTCCCAATCTATGCTTATGTCTTAATTCTCTTAGCTCTAAAACAAGCTTTTCTGTTTTTTCCCAGCCTAAGCATGGGTCAGTAATTGACATACCATAAACATTACCATCAGGCTTTTGAGCACCATCCTCTAGATACGATTCAATCATTAATCCCTTCACATACTTCTTTATTATAGGATTATGTCTAGTTGAATGTAATACCTCTTTGGCAATTCTAATTTGCTCTTCAAATTTCTTATTTGAATTCGAATGATTACAATCGATGATAATCGCTGGATTTTCATACTTATTCACATCATACATAGATATTAATCTCATAATATCCTCATAATGATAATTTGGCTGTGATTCACCATGCTTTGTATTATATCCTCTTAATATTGCATGTGCAAGCTTATTACCATTAGTATCTACCTCCCATCCACGATAAATAAATGTATGTGGATGCTGGGCAGCATTGATTGAATTAAGCATTACCTTATAATCACCACTTGTAGGATTCTTCATACCACAAGGTATATCAAGTCCAGAAGCAACTAATCTATGCTCCTGGTTTTCTACAGATCTTGCTCCTACTGCAACATATGATAATACATCGAATAAATAACGATAATTATCAGGGTATAGCATTTCATCTGCAGTTGAAAAGCCAGTTTCCTTAATTACATCAATATGAAGCTGTCTTACTGCTATAACTCCCTTTACCATATCAACCTCATTGTTTGGATCAGGCTGATGTAGCATACCCTTATAGCCATCACCAGTAGTTCTTGGCTTATTAGTATAAACTCTTGGTATCATAACAATTTCATCTGATACCTTGTCCTGTAGCTTTCTTAATCTTTTGCAGTATTCTAATACTGCATCCTCTCTATCTGCTGAGCAAGGACCGATAATTAATAATAATCTATCATCCTCACCTGTAATTATTTTTCTTATTTCTTCATCATTTTTTGCCTTAATTTGAGCATATTTCTCCTCAAGTGGATACATCTCACGAATATCCTTAGGTAAGGCTACCTTTCTTTTAAAATTCATATTTGAGCTCATTTTACACCATCCATCTATATGTAAACTCCCCAAATTACATACGAGATTATTATATAAACAAATTTATTAAAAATCTATTATTTTTTTATAAAAGATTTACTTCCCCTAATATTGCTTTCATTCTTGTGGAAGCTTCCCTATTATTTTTAGCTATAACTCTATTAGAATGATTAAATGTAATTAAGTAAATTAATCCAGGTAATATAGCTAATAAAAATAGGAATATTACTGTTGGCTTATGAAGCTTCTTTGGCTTTTTAATTGAATCCTTTAATCTAAAATATTCATTCTCAAGCTCAGTAATCTTAGTATAATTCATTATTGCTCTACTTCTAGACATAGTATATACAGTTTTAGTTCCGTATAGATTTGATGAGGTATTATAGCTTACCTCTTCTTTTTTTGTTACCTTCCATCTAAAGTTAGCTAATAATTCAGCTAAATCTAAATCTAAAACCTCTCTTGTTTCATACTCCATATTTTTCAGCCCCTTTTATTAATGATAGCATAGTTTAATTATAAATAAAATATGGGCGATATTAATCACCCATATTATTATTAAATTTAGAACATATTATGGATTAATCCATGTAGGTTACTATATGATTGGAAGGCACTAGTTAAATCAAGCTTTGAACCAAATGATCCGTTAGATTCCTTCTTACCATAATGTATTTCATATGATACGAATATTGGTTTTACTTTAACACCTAACCAATTATCATGAGACAATGTAGAATTTGATGTTAGATAGAATCTAATATTCTTAGCTGCAGTCTCATTATCATTCATATAGAATGAATCAGTTGCTACTGATGTGATAGTATCACTGAAATATACCTTTGTTAAATTTGTACATCCCTTAAATGCATTACCAATAATAGTTTCAAATCCATCATTGAAGTAAATACTCTTAATTGATGTATTAGATGTAAAGGCTGATGCCATTTCATCTGATGTAGAAATATTCTCCATTGTAGCTAAGATATAGTAGCTATCACCAATCTTAACATACTTTGGTAATATTACATCTATTTGTGAGCCACTATAATTAAATGCTGAAATAGTAGCCTTACCATTCTTAATACCATATTCTAAATACTTATTAGTGTAATAGTATGCATATAATGTTTGGTTAACATGCTCTATTTCACTAATATTACCCTCATAATATTCATTAGTATCATTATACCAATAATTGATACCATATGAATTATATGAACCAAAATCAAAGATGCTATATGATGGTGTAACATCATTTGGAATTGATACACCAAAATACCAATTATTAACAAACTTATCACTATAATCTAAATTAACAGTATAATATCCATCCTTTGATGATGTATATGTTTCAATATAGAAATTACCATAAGCACCATCTATTACTAGATTAGACATATATCTATCTAATAATACATTAGATGTTAAATTATTATTACTATAGTTATAATAAACTCCATCATATAATACTGAATAGCTACCTGATAAGCCTAAATCATCATCTGGATCAAATTCCTTAAATAAATCATTATCAATGAATAATCTATATTGAATTTCCTGTAGATTTGCGGTTAATGTTAAATCAGCCTCTGGCATAACAGTATCAGTATATAAATTACCATCTAAACTATAAGATGTAGAAATATAATACTTATCATCAAGCTTAACTGTGTAAACCTTAGATAATCTATTTTCTATATTGCTACCCTTAGCATAATAGAAGCTATATGTTTCATTTCCAACATTTAATGTTAGCTTATAGCCCTTAACAAACTTAGCATATAATACAATATTACTATCCTGAATAGTTGTAATATCAGACTTACTAGTTAATCCCTTATTTGTATACCAGCCCTCAAGAACATAGATTTCATCATTGTATGTAATGTAATCAAATGTTGGGTATGTAAATACACTTCCTGAAGGTCCAGAAACCATACTATTATCAATTCCATAGCCTGATGTATAGAATGTTACACTATGATTTCTTCTTCCGCTTTCCTTACCATTCTTATAAATCATATCTACATCATAATTATATGAATCAATATATGATCTTAATTGTGATAGGTCAACAGATGTAAATCTATAATAACCATCTGATGATTGTGAAACATTAGATAATGTTAAGCCATTCTTTAATGTTAAATCAATTACAGATACTAAATTTACATTGAATGAATTTAAATCAGTTAATGCATAAGCAAGCTTAATTTCCTCGTCATCCTCAGATACTACTACCTTTCTTAAGCCTAGCTCAGCTTCAATATCACCTAAATTAGAATTACCTAATAGCTCACCTAGGTCTAATGAGAAATAGAACTTAGTATCATTATTAGATGAATAATAATTATTTAATACCTTACCAGCATCAACTAGATCACTTGATGATTCACTCTCTTCGATTGCGCTTAGGATTGTATCACTTAAGCCCATACCGAAATCAAGTAAGTAATATACTATATCTGATAGGAATTCCTCATAAGAAATCTTAATTTGATAATAATCACTACTACGCTTACTATATAGGTAAACATATTCGTTCTCATAATAAATATATACATGTCTTGCGTCTACAAGTAATCTACCAAGACCGATATCACTTAAATCTAAATGAGCATAGATAATTGGCTTACCATCATCATCAACATGAACTCTAGCATCTAGCGGTACATCGATATTTAATAATGATAATACCTTCATTCTTACTGTACCATTTATTGCGAATTCCTTGTTAGATGCAGTAACTAATAATGCATCAACTAAATTATCTAAGCCTGAAATATCATACCAGCTTGAATCAACTGATGGAACTGATATACTAGCTTCGCTATTTAATAATACAACATTCTCAATATCAAATCTCGTTTTCTTAGTTGCATCATTAACTGTGTAAATATTCTTTACACTTAAATTAGCAATCTTAGAATCAGTCTTATTTACATCTAATAATAATGAAATTAGGCTTCCCTCTGGTTGAGAAAGGATATCATTAATATTAATTGTAGCTTCTAATCTATTTTCAGTTAAATTAAAGCTATTAATTATATGACCTAAATCTATTTCATTTGTTATTGAACCAAATAAATTAGTTACCTGTGAAGTATCAATATCATTAAAGCTGAATGTTGAATATCCATCTAGGAATGATAAATCCAATCCAAGAACCTTTGATAAAGTTGATACAATACTTAATACTGAATCAAACTTTGTATATAGCTTAATCTTACTTGACTTATTATTTGGATTAGTACCATATGTTAAATATAAATAATCCTCAGTCTTATTTATACCACG
>JAEELU010000090.1 GCA_016282815.1 Acholeplasmatales bacterium | reverse complement strand
TGTGATGCTAAGGCATCATTAGATAATAAAAATGTTGTAGTAAGCTATAATGATGATGTTAATAAGGATGAAATCATCAAAAATATTATCGATGCAGGATACGAAGTAAAGTAGAAGTGGTTTATACCACTTTTATTTTTTGCCATAAAAAAATAGCCCGAAGGCTACTTTTATTGATCTAATGAAGGACCCTGATTAACAACAACCTGCTCCTCAGGCTCAGTAAATAGATTATTATCATTATTATCGTGCTTATATGAAAGCTTTAATAATACTGGAGTAATAAATGATGTTAATAAAATTAATACTAGGATGAATGGCTGAATTGATGCGGAAATGATATTATTATCAATACCCTTTTGAGCACATATTAAGCATACCTCAGCTCTACACATCATTCCAATTCCACATCTAAATGAATCCTTCATGCTATATTTACATATCTTAGCTCCAGCTCCACAGCCAACTACCTTACCAAGGATACCAGCGAAGATGAATACTACTCCAAATAATAGGAAGTTTAATGTTATACCACCACCTGTTGAGAATGATGCTATAGATGTTAATCCAACCTTAGCGAAGAATACAGGTGTAAATAATAAATATGATGTAATATCAGTTCTACGCTCGATGTAGTTTGCATCCTTAAGGCCTGATAGAACTAAGCCTGCAAAGAAGGCACCTGTTATATCTGCGATACCGAACCATTTTTCAGCTGCGTATGAATAGAAAAATGCGATAGCGATTGCGAATATTGGAATTCTTCTATGATGGTCATATTTTTGACTAAGCCTTTTAAATAATATTCTAAATAATATACCAACGCCAATTGCGAAGACGAAGAATAATACAGTTTTTAAAATAACCATTCCGATTTCAAATCCAACATTTCCAGCATCTCCAACAGTCATTGCCTTATCAAGTGATATAATAATAGATAGGATAATAACACCAATTATATCATCAAGGATAGCTGCGGATACTATAGCTGTACCAATTTTAGTATTTAGCTTTCCTAGCTCCTTTAATGCTGCGATTGTTACTGAAACGGATGTTGCAGTAAGAATTACTCCATAGAATAGGTTTCTGAAAATAGTTTTAGTCATGTTTTCAGTAGGAGGTAAAATTAATGATGCTAGGAATCCAAGCCCTAATGGAACTATAACTCCAAGTATTGTAATTACAAGCGCTGATGCTCCTGTTTTCTTTATTTGCTTTAGATCAGTTTCGATACCTGCACTAAACATAATTAATATTACACCGATTTCAGCTATGAATTTTATACCATCCATCGCATCATCATTAAATATTGCATATTCCTTTAATCCATCAGGAAGTGGTATCATCGCTATTAAGCCTAAGATAACACCAGTCATTAATAGACCGATTACCTGAGGTAAGCCTATCTTTTTAGCTAAAATAGAAAGTAGCTTTGACAATACTAATATTAACGCAAGTGGTAATAATATACTAAATGCTTCAATTGCTAAAAACATATTTTCATCTCCAATCGAACATGTATTATTTTACTACTTTAAATATTAATTTATATACGAAAAACCAATAAAACGTTTTCATTAAGGTTTTTCAAAAAAAGTTCGAATTGTGTTATTTTTTCCGTGAAAAATTATAAATAAGAGTAAAATATGTGTGAAAGCGGGTGGTAGTTGTGGAAACTAAAGCAGAAAAAAGAAGACGTTTAATTCTTAGTGGTAATTTGGGCAAAACCTTATTCGTTATAATCTTTCCCCTAGCTGTTTATCAGCTTTTTAACAGTACATATACATTACTCGACCAAATTATCTGTGCACAAATCTCCACAACTGCCCAAAACGCTGTCTCATCAATCAGCCAGATAAAAAGTACTATATCTGCGTTTGGTGGTGGACTTGCAGCCGGAGGTGCTGTATTAGTTGCTAGATATTATGGTGCTGGCGATGTAAAGAACGCAAGGTATGCAAGCTCTAATTTATTCTTTATGGCAATAATTATGAGTGCGATAATATGCTTAATATTTATTCCACTTGCAGAACCAATTCTATGGCTATGTAGAGTTGCGCCTGCATCTATTGAAATTGGTGTTGGTTATTTTCAGCTTCAAATGCTTGAATTAGCATTAGTAACTATAAATACAGTATTCATTGGTTTGGAAAAGGCCAAGGGTAATTCAAGAATTATATTAGGATTAAATTTAATAGTATTAGTATTCAAGCTAGGCTTAACTGCAGGATTTGTATTCCTATGGGGTCAAAAGGATATCGTATTTGTTGAATTATCAACTATTATCGCCCAGGGCTTATTAACTATAGTTGCCTTAATTATATTATTCGGTAATAGAAATGTTTTAAGATTATCATTAAAGATGATTTTACCTAAGAAACATTATGTTGTTCCTATTTTAAGATTATCAATTCCTATTTTCCTAGGTAAATTTGTTATGTCACTAGGTAAGGTTGTCGTAAATGGTATTTGTGGTGAATACTGGAATGCTGTAACTGATGGATTAATTGTTGGTACACTTGGTGTATCTAATAATATGTGTGGTATGATTACATCTCCTACAAACTCATTTGAGGAGGGTGAATCAACTATCGTTAGCCAGAATTTAGGTAATAGAAATATAAGAAGAGCTATAAGATCTTTAGTATATACATTAATTAGTGTTACAGTTGTGTCAATGGTTGGATATGTATTAATGAGATTTGTATTTATTGATCAGCTAGTTAAGCTATTCTCATCATCTGATGCTAAGAGTGATGCCTATATTCAAATGGTAAAGGAAATATTTGTTTGGGATTCACTTTCAATTCCAGCACTTGGTGTAACTGCAGCTGTACTTGGATTATTATATGGCTTTGGTCAAACTGGTCTATCAACAATATTAAATTTATCAAGGATTGGTAGTAGAATTATTTTCTTAATAACAATTCATGCAATAAATCCTGAATTATCTCCTACACTATGTGCAGGATTATCTATGGGTATTAGTAATACTATAATATTATTAGTATCTATATTATTCCTAGTAATATTCCTTATTAGAATTAAAAGGAAGGGATTTAAGGGAATGCAGCTATCTGACCCAGAGCCAGATGTAAGTGAGCTTAAATATGAATAGTAATTAATCCTAAAATATGCTATATTAGTATACGGTGATTAATTATGGATATGAGAGAGAAAAAGCTAAATGGTAAGGTTATATTTGATGGTAAGGTAGTCAAGGTAGAGCTTGATGAGGTTTTATGCCCAAATGGTAATAAATCATTTAGAGAGGTAGTAAGGCATCATGGTGGTGCGGCAATATTATGTGTTACACCTGATGATAAGATTTTACTAGAAAAGCAATTTAGATATGCCTATGATGAGGTAATATATGAAATACCTGCTGGTAAGCTTGAAAAGGGAGAGGATCCATATCAGGCAGCTCTAAGAGAATTAGAGGAGGAAACAGGTAATAAGGCAGAGGAATTAATACATTTAACAGATGTATATCCTACCTGTGGCTATTCATCAGAGGTAATTCATTTATATTTAGCTCTTAATACTAAAAAGACTAAAACTCATTTTGATGATGATGAGATAATAGAAACATATGAGGTTCCACTAGATGAAGCAAAGGAAATGATTCTAGATGGAAGAATTAAGGATGCTAAAACAATAGTAGCTATCACTTATTATTTGATGAAATATAAAAATTAACATAAAAATATGGCAAATTTAACGATTTGCCTTTATTTTTACCCTAAAAATTAAAAAAATTAATAATATGATTAAAATAATTAATAATGAATATTGACAATATTTAAAATATGTTTAAAATAATAAGTGAAATCAGGTGATGAAATGAAAAAGAATATTATAGGATATTGTCCGATATGTAAGGAAAAGCTAATAGTCAAAACATTGAAGTGTACTCATTGTGATACAGAGATTACAGGAGAATTCACTTTAAACCCATTTGATTATTTATCACGTGAGCAATTAGATTTTGCTTTAGTATTTATTAAAAATCAGGGAAATATAAAAATGATTGAAAAGGAATTAGGTATTTCCTACCCAACAGTAAAAAAGAACATCGAGGATTTATGCTTATCTCTAAATATGAAAATAGAAAATGAGGATGAGGATCTAAGAGAGAAAACAAAAAGAATGCTTAAGAATAAGGAAATAACATTTGAGGAAGCAGAAAGGATATTAGGTGAGCTATAATGAAAACAAGAGATGAATTTTTAAAGGAATTAGAAAAAGAATTAGAGGCTAATGGATTTGTTAACACAGATGATATTTTAGATAAGTATCGTAAGAGATATGATTTTGGCCTAGAATCAGAAATGACTGATGAGGAAATTCAAAATAGACTTGGTAGTCCAAAGGAAATAGTTAAGAAGATGGTTGAAAGCTCAGGCTATGATCACAAGCCAGATGAGAAGGACACTGAGCCTACAAAGTTTAACATCGAAATTAATACAGTATCTGATAATGTTAGATTTGAAGAATCTACTGATGGTGATACTCATATTTACATGGATGATATTGAGGAAACTTCATATAACATCGTAAATAACGATAGAGAGATTTTCATTGGTTCATTAACTAAAAAGTTCTTTGGATTAAATAGAAGAAGACCAGGCTTATTCACAATTGCTTTACCTGCTGGTTTTAAGGTTAATAAGCTTAAGCTTAATTCGGCAAGTGGTGATTTTGTATCAAAAATTGATTTAGATTCTAAATCCTTCAATTTATCAATTGTATCTGGTGATTGTGAATTCAAGAAAATAACAGCTAATGAATTTAAAACACATGCAGTATCTGGCGATATAGAAATTGAGGAAATCAATACTGATATAGCACAAATTTCAAGTGTATCAGGTGATATCGATATTGACTATTTACTTGCAAGTGATTTAAAGGTAGATACAGTATCAGGTACAATCAAGATTTTAGAGGCATCACACGCTATGAATATTAAATCAACATCAATTTCAGGTACAATTCTAATTGATGGTAAGAAATTTAAGAATGTAACAACAAAGGTTAAGGAGGTATTTAAGAGTGAGCATAAAGCACAGGATTAATGCCGCAACTCCACTCATCGCAACAATTATCTTTTTAACAATAGGCTTTACAACAGGTGTATGGCACCCAACGTGGGCTGTATTCTTCCTAATTATAATTGTTCCAGTATTACTTGATAGAAGCTTTTACAAGAGCCTATATCCAATTGCTGTAGCCGCAATTTATCTATCATTGGGCTTCACATTAGGTATCTGGCATCCACTTTGGGTAATATTCCTAACAATACCTGTTTACTATATAATTTTCGAGCCAATTTTGTTCAAAAGAAATAAAAGAATAAGAGTTGAGTTTGTAGATAGAGATTAAGCTTCAAAAAAATGAAGCTTCGTTAATTGAAAAAGTAAATTCCGCTATAAATAGTTGAAAAATAAAATTTGTAAGAATGAATAACTAAATTCCGCTAAATTGAGGATGAATGTTATTCATTCTTTTTTTGCATAATTAAAAAAATGTAGTATAATTAAATTGCCAAAAAAAGGCAAAAAAAATAAGTGTAGTTAGTCTAATGATAGCGAATAGTTAATTTTGCACAACTAAATTCCGCCGTGATTTATTAAATTGATTACCTTGTTTTGGCTGTATTTTTATATAAGATTGATTACTTGGTTAGTAGTGTTGGTAGCAGTATAACCAAATTAGAATCAATCTTTTTTATTTTTAGTAAATCAAGAACTTCTTTACCAAAGGCTAAAGCCATAAAATCATATGGAGTACCTTTAAC
>JAEELU010000009.1 GCA_016282815.1 Acholeplasmatales bacterium | reverse complement strand
AGTCAACTGGTACTGCTAAGCCAATACTTTTAATCGATGAATATGATTGTTTTGCAAATCATGGTGCGTCAACTGGTAAGATGAGCGATGATGATTTATTCTACTTAATGAGTAGAGGATTAACTAAGGATGAAGCATTTTTATTAATCCTTCAGGGTATTGTTAGACCATTTATTAATGCAATACCTAATGAATTATTAAGAAATGAAATTGAAGAAAGTGTTAATAAATTAATACTTAGATAATAGAAAAGTGGGATTTTGATGGATATAAATAAAATAAGGCAAGAATATGGAGTATTTAGAAATAATCCAAATCTTGCATATTTAGATAGCGGAGCTATGGCATTAAAGCCTGATAGAGTAGTAAAGGCATTAGAAGATTACTACATTAATTATGGTGTTAATGTTCATAGAGGTGTATACCAGCTTAGCTATCAAGCTACAGATAAATATGAAGAAGCACGTAATGTTATAGCTGATTTCATCGGTGCTAAGTTTGAAGAGGTAGTATTTACTAGAGGTGCGTCTAGTGCCCTTAATTTAGTGGCTTCAAGCTATGGTATGTTTAATTTACATGAGGGCGATGAAGTTATAACTACTGAGCTTGAGCATCATTCATCAGATATGCCATGGTTTAATGTATGTAAGCTTACTGGCGCGAAATTAAAATATATTCCATTAGATAGTGAAGGTAGAATTACTGTTGAGGCATTTAAGAGTGTGTTAACAAATAAATGTAAGGTGGTTGCGATAACTTATGTATCTAATGTTATGGGATATATTACTCCTATAAGAGAAATAATTAAACTAGCACATGAGGCTGGTGCGATTGTTACACTTGATGGAGCACAGGCAGTACCTCATATGAAGGTAGATGTTAAGGAATTAGATTGTGATTTCTTATCATTCTCCGGTCATAAGATGTGTGGCCCAACAGGCATTGGTGTTTTATATGGTAAATATGAATTATTAGAGAAAATGAATCCAATTGAATTTGGTGGAGATATGGCTGATACAGTAAGACTTGATAGCCAAACATATAAATTGCCACCATATAAGTTTGAGACAGGCACTCCTAATGTGGCTGGTGCCATAGGATTAGCTGAGGCTTGTAAATATATAAATGAAATTGGATTTGATTATATAGTTAAGAGAGAAAAAATGCTAAGAGATTTAGCTGTAGAGAAGCTATCTTTAATAGATGGTGTTATCGTTTATAATAAGACTGCAGAGACTGGTATTATTTCATTTAATATCGATGGAGTACATCCACACGACGCAGCTAGTGTATTTGATAATAATGGCGTATGTATAAGAGCTGGACATCACTGTGCACAGCTTATTACTACATGGCTTAAGACAATAGGTACAATTAGAGCATCATTCTATTTCTATAATAGAGAAGAGGATGTTGATCTACTTGTTAATGCAGTTAAGGATGCAAAAGAATTTTTTGGAAAGTTTTAGAGGAGATTTTGTATGGATTTAAATACTTTATATAGAACAGTTATAATGGATAATTACAAAAATCCAAAGAATAAAGGATTAAAGCATACAGACGATTATCATTTTGTACATTTAAATAATCCATCATGTGGTGATGAGATGAATGTAGAATTAAAAATTGAGGATGGTAAGATTGTAGGAATCAATCAAGATGGCCATGGATGTAGTATTAGTATGTCTAGTGCGTCAGTAATGAGCGATGTATTAACTGGTAAGACAGTTGAGGAAGCACTTAAAATCATCAACGATTTTTATGAAATGGTTAAGGGTGTCGATGATATAGATGAGGAAGCATTAGGCGAGGCAATTGCTTATATGGGTGTAAGACAATTCCCTGCTAGAATTAAGTGCGCTACCTTATCTTGGAAGGCAATAGAAAAGGCTATAGAAGAGGTGACTTCAAATGGCGGAGAAAAATAATGATGTTAATGAGATTGTAGGCGACTACAAGTACGGATTTAAAACTGACACAAAGGCAATTTTAACATCAGGTAAGGGTTTATCTAGAGAAGTAGTTGAATTTATTTCAAATGCTAAAGGTGAACCTGATTGGATGAGGGAGTTTAGATTAAAAGCATATGATGCCTTCCTAAGTCTAGAAAATCCAAGCTGGGGACCAGATCTATCAGGAATAGATTTTAATGAATATACTTATTATATTAAATCTACTGAAAAAACAGAAAAAAAGTGGGAAGATGTCCCAGAAAAGATTAGAGATACATTTGATAAATTAGGTATACCTGAGGCAGAAGCTAAATATTTAGCCGGTTCATCTACTCAATTTGAATCTGAGGTTGTTTATCATAATAATCTTAAGGAATTAGAGGAACAAGGTGTAATCTTCTGTGATACTGATACAGCATTAAGGGAATATCCTGATTTAATGAAGGAATATTTTGGTAGGATTGTTCCATATACAGATAATAAATACGCAGCTTTAAATAGCGCAGTATGGAGTGGTGGATCATTTATTTATGTTCCAAAGGGCGTAAAGCT
>JAEELU010000089.1 GCA_016282815.1 Acholeplasmatales bacterium | reverse complement strand
GCAGCCCATTCATCAGTATACTCAGCCATTGGAGATGACGGAGTGATAGGATAAATACCTGCTACTTCTGTAAAGGCATATGATGAATATGCTGCGGCATAGTTACCATCAATTGCCATTCTTTTAATTTCTTTGCTCATTTTCTTCCTCCTAATGAGTTAATAATATTTCTATATTATTATAAAACTTTTGATTTTATAATTCAATATGAATATATTTTTTTTAAAAAGAAAAGGAATGATAAAAATCATCCCTTTACTTCCTCTTATATTCCTTTATTGGAAGGCCTAATGCATATAATAAATCATGCTCTCCACCCTTATATAAAGCTAGTAAAAAGCCTAAATAATCCATTGCCTTCTCCATTTTTTTAAGTGAGGCACCCTCATAAACATACTTTAATGATTCATAATATAATGGGTGATCACTATCCTTTAAATATTCTATGTATGGAACATATTCAACATTCCTATTTAAGAATCTATAAAGCGATACTACAGTTTGAGGTAATTCAAAATCTGCTCTATGATTATAATCTACACCATAGATTAATCTATACATCTTATTTAGCTCAAGGCCAATACAGAATGAAACAAGCTCATTAATATCCTTATTATCATTATCAATTGCAGATAGCTTTAATACAAGCTCATATCTCCAAATAATTCTATGCTGCTCACGCTTTGATGATGGATATAATTCCTTATATTTATCAATAAATTTATTTAATGAATTAAGATAATGTCCAGTTCTAAAATAATCATCTAAAACCTTCTTTATTGATTCCTTAAGTACTGATGTTTCATTATGCTTTACTGATATTAAATATAATTCATCTAGTAGGTTATTAGCCTCCTTATAATATTGAGCTAATAAATCATTAATTGATATTTCCTTTGTTTTTTCACCCTCAAAGGTATAAATACCATATTTAAATGAATCCTTTGTTACTGAATCTGTATCTAATATACAATATGCAGGCTTAGAATATCCAAATAGCTTTGATGATGGATGTCCTACAACCTCATTTCTAATATATTTTAGATTTCTCATATATTGATTATTATTTAAGTTTATTATACTTTTACCACCAGCTATAGCATTAGCTAAGGCATACAATGAGTCAATTGAAACAAATAATGCTTGAAGTAGGGCATATAATCTTAATATTAAATCCTTTTTATCAAGATTCTCCTCCTTCTTAAAATATGCCTCCTGTATGTCATTAGTTACTGATAGTGCCTTAATAGCACTAGCCATTTGGTAATTTTTTCTAAGAAAATAATAATCAAAATCAAATTTTGCTATTTTATCGTTATTATCGTTTATATAATTAATCATTACGCCTTAGATATTACAATTGAATATCCCTTCTCCTCACTTTCTGAAGGATTTAAAGAATGCATTAATGGCTTATCCTTTAATTCTAAATTCGGATTCATGATATCAGGAATTCCCCACCATGGCTCAACACAAATATAATCACCATAGCCTGGGTCAGTCCATACTGCAAGTATTTCTGCTTCTCTAACATCAAATTTATATCCATAGCCATTAGTTACTAAAATAACATTATCGATATCCTTTGCATCAAATATCATTGTCTTATAGTCAGCAATCATCTTTTTGCTCAAATAGAATTCTCTAGGAATTTTATTAATGCTTTTACCAACGATATAGCTTCCTGTATCATCTAAATAATATCTATTAATTTCAAGTGATGTATCAAATTCAAGCTTTGCTTCATCGAATTCAAAGCCATTTGCAGTTTCAGTACCTGATGCTCTTAGTGCAGGGTGACCACCAAATTCATAATAGATAGGCTTAGTATCAGTATTAGTTATCTTATATCTAATTGATAAAATATGCCCATTAAGCTGATATTTGATTTCAAAATGGAATCTATATGGATATGCCTTTAATGTTTCATCATTCGAATCAAAATATAATGTAACATTATCACCAGATAATTTAAAAATATTAACCTTATTATATCTAATAAGACCATGATTCTTCATTTGGTAATCTTCACCATCAACCTTATAGCTACCATTCTTTAATCTTGCTATAAATGGAAATATTACTACATCCTGTCCCTGCCAGCTTCTTTCATCTGGCTGATATAATAATTCATTTTTATTAACCTTATCATAAATAGAGGTTAAGGAACCTCCATTTTCAGTTATAGATATCTTCAAATATTCATTTTCAATCGTTACCATAATACCACTCTCCATATTGTTTATTATATCATTATGTAGATATATTTACAATTTAATAAAGGTAAAGAAAATCACACGATTGTGTGATTAATCTTCATGTATCATTGTTAGCCTTACAGCCTTATGCCATCCATGGATTCTTCTAGTTCTTTCTTCCTTTGACATAGTAGGCATAAATTCCTTATCTATTTCCTTATTCTTTTTTATTTCATCGATACTTTTCCAATATCCAATTTTTAAGCCTGCTAGGTAGGCAGCACCTAATGCTGTAACCTCTACGACCTTAGGCCTTTTTACACGAGCTGCTAAAATATCAGCCTCAAATTGCATTAAGAAATTATTTTTAGATGCTCCACCATCTACACATAATTCCTTAATATCGATACCAAGATCATTTTCCATAGCCTTTAATACATCATATACCTGGTAGGCTATACCCTCCATAGTTGCTCTAATGATGTGCTCCTTAGATGTACCTCTTGTGATACCTACGATAATACCACGTGCCTCACCATCCCAGTATGGGGCACCAAGGCCAGTAAATGCAGGTACTACATATACTCCATCTGTATCCTTAATTTTTAGTGAATACTCCTCAGTTTGAGATAAATCAGTAAATAATCTTAATTCGTCTCTTAGCCACTTAACAGCAGCTCCACCAATAAATACTGAACCCTCTAATACATAATCTGGTCTATCACCATCTAATGTTGCACCAAGGGTAGTTAATAAGCCATGCTTAGATCTAATCATTTCCTTACCAGTATTCATAAGCATAAAGCAGCCTGTACCAAAGGTATTTTTAATATCACCCTTATTTATACATAGCTGTCCAAATAAAGCTCCTTGCTGATCACCAACTATACTTGTAATAGGTATCTTAGCACCAAGTAGCTCCTCATCTGTATAACCATACATAAAGCCGGATGGCCTTACTCTAGGTAATATACTTAGAGGAATGCCGAATAATTCTAGTAATTCATCATCCCATTTTAAGGTATGAATATTAAATAATAATGTACGTGATGCATTAGTATAATCAGTAGCAAAAACCTTACCACCGGTTAGGTGCCAAAGTAGGTAGCAATCAACAGTTCCGAAGCATAGCCTATCCTCCTTTAAAAGCTCTTGTGCTTCCTTAACATTATCTAAAATCCATTTGATTTTAGTTGCACAGAAATAGGCATCTACTCTAAGACCTGTTTTATTATAAATCATGTCATCAAGGTCCTTATTCTTTAGTAATTCCTTGCAATAATCATCAGTTCTTCTACATTGCCATACTATCGCATTATATACAGGCTTACCTGTTTTCTTATCCCATAGTATTGTAGTTTCTCTTTGATTTGTAATACCGATAGCCTCAATATCCTTGATTGAAACTCCTGCTCTAATTATTGCAGAAAATATAGATGCGACCTCACTTGATAATATTTCCTTTGGCTCATGCTCAACCCAGCCTGGCTTTGGATAGATTTGAGCAAACTCCTCCTGAGCCATGCCTCTTATTGAACCCTTATGGTCAAATACGATTGCACGAGATGAGGTAGTACCCTGATCCAATGCTAATATAAATTTCTCACTCATTTTTTAACACCTACATTTCTTGTTGATACAATATCAACACCTGTATTTAATACATTTTCAATTATTACATCACCAATTTTAACTGGTGCTTTAACCTTAATTTTCTTTAATTCATTTAATACATCGAATATTAGCTTTTTATCGATAGCTTCCTTAGTCTTAACTGAAACGACTAAATCAATTCCATCTATTACCTCTACACTTGAGGTTACCATTCTTTTTGGCCTTGTCACCTCGTTAATACCATATATTTTTCCTCTAGGGCAGGTATTACCTGTAACAATTATATTATTAATGTCATCATCGTTTACCTTTAGATGACAGCCCATAGGGCATGTTATACATACAAATTCCTTCATAATGCTACCTCAAATATACCTTAATATTATTAGCATGTCTAAGCTTCAATACATCTTCACCACTAAGCTTGATATTTTGCATCTCACCTGGAGTTAGTATTTGCTTTTTCTTTGAATAAATAACATTATCATCACAGCTTATTTCTAGGTATTTATCCTTAAATACATTAGATACTCTAAGCTTTAATGATATTTCTGATGTATCCTCATTTTTAACTATCATCTCAGGTACTACATATCTTACCTTACCATCAGTTTCAACAAATACCTTTTCATGCTTTTTAGAATCATTACTATTTACATATTTAACTGCATTTAATCCTGCAAGCTTTGCTTCCTCTGATACGAAATCTACTAGATCATGAACATGTAGTACATTACCACATTCAAAAATACCATCAATAGATGTCATTAATCTATCATCAACATTAGCACCTCTTGTGATTCTTGAAATATCTACCTTAGCACCACGTGCAAGCTCATTTTCAGGTAATAATCCTACTGATAATAATAAGGTATCACATTTGATAGTTCTTTTTGTTGACATAATAGGATTTAGCTTTTCATCAACATTAGCAACTACTACTGCCTCAACCCTATCATTACCTATTATTTCTACTATTGTAGTAGATAAATAAAGTGGTATATCAAAATCATTTAGGCACTGACTTATATTTCTATTTAATCCACTTGAATATGGCATAAGCTCAAGTACTGCCTTAACCTTAGCACCCTCAAATGTCATTCTTCTAGCCATAATTAATCCAATATCACCACTACCTAATATTACGACCTCCTTGCCAGGCATATATCCATCAATATTAACTAGCTTTTGGGCAGTACCTGCACTATAGATACCCGCACATCTATCACCAGCAATATTGATTGCTCCACGAGGACGCTCTCTACATCCACAGGCAAGTATAATTGCCTTAGGGTCTATTTCTAATACTCCTTCCTCATTTATCGCAACAACATGCTTATTATCATCTACTCTAACAACAGTTGTATTTAATAAATATTTAATATTTCTTTTCTTTACCTCTTCGATATATCTATTTGCATATTCAGGTCCAGTTAATTCTTCCTTAAATGTATGAAGACCAAATCCATTATGGATACACTGATTTAGTATTCCACCTAATCTATCCTCGCGTTCAAGAATTAATATATCATTTTCACCATTATCATATGCTGATATTGCGGCAGCCAATCCTGCAGGTCCGCCACCAATAATTAATATCTTAACATTCATGATTAGTCCTCCTTAATCTTAGAAACAATTAAATTAGAATTATTACCTGATTTAGTTATTTCAGATAGCTCTAAATTTAATTCTCTTCTTAATATTTCCATTATTCTAGGAGTACAAAATCCCATTTGGCATCTACCCATACCAGCTCTAGTTCTTCTTTTAATACCATCTAAATCCTTAGCTCCTGGTACTCTTCTTATCGCTTCAACAATTTCAGCCTCACTTACAACCTCACATCTACAAATGATATGACCATATAGAGGATTTTCATCTATCATTTTATTTAATTCAGATGGACTCATTTCTGATACTCTCTTAATTGCATGTCTTTTTGGATTAAAGCCTTTATTGATACTTAGCTTTAAATAATCCTTTATTTCATTTACAGCATATTCTGCAATTGCAGGTGATGAAGCAAGACCTGGGGACTCGATACCAACACAATTATATAATCCATCCACATCACTACTAAAGCCAACGATAAAATCATCGCCATCCTCATGAGCTCTATTACCACTAAATTGAGTAATAATTCCGCCCTTATTTAGTGATGGAACACTTAATAATCCCTTATTCCATACATCATTTAATCCTTCATAGGTAGTATTTACTCTATCCTTATCGTCTATATCATAGGCTGTAGGTCCTACTAATATATTACTATGTGCAGTTTGAGTAACTAATATACCCTTACCCATTTTAGTAGGTAGCTGAAATAATGTAGTATTTGTATAGAATGAATATTCCTTATCTAATAATACATATTCACCCTTTCTAGGTGTTATATGGTATTTAACACTTGATAGCATATTATTTATTTCATCAGAATGAACACCTGAAGCATTCACTACAACCTTACATTCATATTTAGTATTATCCTTACAGTAAATAACAAAATGATCATTTACCTTTTCTATCTTAGATACTTCCTTATTGAATTCATATTCTACACCATTTGTAGAGGCATTTTCTGCAAATGCAATACACATTTCATATGGTGAAACAATACCACTATCCTTAGCATATAACGCTTTAGTTACCTCATCACTAACATTAGGCTCTATTTTCTTAATTTCATCTTTACTTATTATTTCTACATTACTAACACCATTAAGCTTAGCCTTATTAAGTAGTTCTCCTAAAATGTTTTCCTTATCCTCATCAAATGCTAAAACTAGTGCTCCATTTTTTCTATATGGAAACTCTAGCTCTTCTGCAAGCTTTGGATACATTTTAGCTCCTCTTACATTAAAAAAAGCTTTCCTACTTCCTACCTTAGCATCAAATCCAGCATGAACAATACCTGAATTTGCTTTAGTAGTACCACAGGAAACATCATTATGCTTTTCCAAAACTAAAAATCTACCTAAATACTTAGATAGCTCCCTTGATATTGTGGTTCCAATAATACCGGCCCCAATAATTATTACATCGTACATATTATTACCTCTCGCAATTTACTATTAGTTATTATACCACAATATGTAAGCGTTCTCAATAACCCTAAAGAAAAAAGGAGTTTTAAACTCCTTATTTTCTATATTCCAGCAACAAGCTTTAATGCCATCAATATAAAACCAATTCCCATACTAGATAAATAGATTATCCAATCAGTTTTTCTCAAATTAAAATGTCTATTGTAAATAACATATCCAATATATCCACCAATCGCTACTGCAACCCAGCTTAATGAAGCTAAATCACAAAGCATAAATGCAAATATGATAAAAATAGGCAATAATGATTTATATCCAAAAATGCTATTACAAATATCTCCTGTATCTTCTGCTCTTTCCTTCTTAGCAAGTAATATAAATAATACTACCCATGTAATACTTATAACACCCATGATTATTAATGCAGTTATTGATTCATAACCATGACCCCATGTTAACAAATCATCAAACACATAGGCTATTCTGAATAACGCTACCTGAGGGAAATATGTAAAATGTGAGAATACTTCATTATATCCAAATGAATTAAATGTATGAATATATACATCAAGTGCTATATCTACCACAAATAAGGCAATTGATGACATAAATGCGATTATTATTCCATCTATAGCTGAATTAGCTCTTGTAAAGAAGAATGCAATCCATGAATACACTAGTAATCCTGTAATTAATACAACAATGTAATATAAATAATAATATCCTGGATGGAATACTAATTCTAAATTAGTACCTTTAAAATATAATCCCTGATAATTAGAGAAATATATTATCATAAATGTTGATACAATTAGGAAATTAATAGTAAATATTATAGCTACCTCTGCCATACCAAATAGGTATTTAAATAAATATAGCTTATTTCTTTTTACTGGTAATGAATAGAATAAATCGCAGCTGTTTCTTTTCATTTTAAACATGAATTCATAGATAGGAAAGAATAATACTAGTAGTAGCATTATAACAGTTGTAAATCCCATACCAGATTGAGATATATATTTTTGATGATTATTATCAAATGCTGTAACGAATCTAGATGTTGCTAAAAATACTATTGTAGAAACTATTGTTAATGAAGTGATTATTATTAATAAAGGTAATCTTTTCTTAATATAATATTTAGTTAAATTAATCATTTAGATAGCCTCCTTCCTCAATTACAGAATTAAACATTTCTTCAAAATTGATAGGAAGCTCATCTATAAATACAGGATTTAAATCCTTAATAGCTTCTGATACTTCTTCTAATTCCTTATTAGTTACTATTCTAATAACTCTTTCATCCTGCTGATAAGATTTATAAATCTTAGGAAATTTATCCTTTTCAATCTTATCAGTGAATGCGATTTGATATTTATGAATCTTTTCTAATGAATCATATAATTCACCACTTGAGGCTATTTTATTTTTATCTATTATAGCGAATGAATCACATATATCCTCAAGCTCTCTTAATGAATGTGATGCAATAATAACTGTAGTTTTATTATCAGCTATCATATCTACTATTTCTCTTTTAAAATATAATCTAGCAAATGGATCTAAACCATCAAATGCTTCATCTAGTATTAAATATTTAGGCTTTATAGCAAAGGCTATTGCTATAAATGTTTGTCTTTTCATACCCTTAGAGAATTTATTAATCTTTTTCTTTAGTGGTATTTTAAAATAATTAATATGCTTATAATATGTATCTATATCTAAATTATACATACTTTGGTATAGCTTAATTATTGATTCTGGAGTTGTATTTAAATCGTAATATGGCTCATCTGGTAAAAAGAATATATCCTTCTTTCTACTTTCGTTATCATATACATCCTCACCATCAATTAATACATTACCAGAATCAGCTGGATATACACCCGTAACTATTCTTAATAATGTTGATTTACCAGCACCATTAATACCACATAGGCCTAATACCTTACCATCATTTATTGTTAAATTAATATCCTTAAGAACCTCTTTATCCTTAAAGCTTTTATATATACCTTTAATTTCTATCATTCTTATCACCCTCACAAACCGAATTAACTAATTCTAGTATTTCTTCCTTTGATAAACCAGAGGAAAGTAAATTATTAAGATTCTCCTTAAAGCTATCAACTAAGATATTATTATCATTTCCATAGGAAACAAATACTCCCTTTTTTATAACCTTAGTTACATAGCCCTGATCCTCAAGTAATGTATATGCCTTTTGAACTGTATTAGGATTAATACCAAGCTCCTTGGCTAAATCCCTACATGATGGCAAATACTCTCCATACTTCAGGACACCAGTTGTTATTAGCTTCTTATAATTATTAGCGATTTGCTCGAATACATTTTCTTTTCCGCTAAATATCACAGTATCACCTCATCTGTATTAACTGTATTATCTGTATTAATTATATCACTAAAAAAGCCCCTGTCAAGCAATCAACTGACAGAAGCTTAATTTTTTATTTTTTCACTGGTAATACGATTGGATTTTTAGCATTATCTGAATGCATATAAAGTACTAGAACTCTTCCAATAAATTGTACAAATTCTATACCAGCATTCTCGAAAAATTCGATAGCTTCATCCTTATCAACCATTGAATTTTGTAGAATAGAGATTTTTATTAGTTCATGCTTATTAAGATAATTTAATACATCAGTAAGTAAATTATCACTTAAGCCTTCCTTACCTATTTGAAATACAGCCTTCTCCTTTTGAGCAAGGCTTTTTAAATATGCCTTTTGTTTAGGTGTAAGCATAAATTATTCCTCATCCACGAATTCCATAGTATCATATGCATCTCTTAAAATCTTTTGCATATCCTCTACCATTGGAACTCTTGGGTTAGCTGGTGAGCACTGATCCTCGTATGCTAAATAAGATAGCTTCTCAACCTGAGCCATGTAGTTATCTCTTTCAAGGCCTTGTGATTTGAAGTTCATCTTAATGCCGACCCTCTTACCTAATTCACCGCAGGCCTTAGCATATGATTCAACACCCTCTTCGATTGTTGAGCAAGGTAATCCTAGGATTCTTGCAAGCTCAGCATAGCGTTCATCTGCACGATAATAATTATACTTTGGCCATGTAGATAGTTTTTGAGGCTTTTGACCATTATATCTAATTGTATATGGTAATAAAATTGCGTTAGCTCTACCATGAGGTACATGGAATTCAGCACCAACCTTGTGAGCCATTGAGTGGTTCATACCTAAGAATGCGTTAGCGAATGCCATACCAGCAAGTGTAGATGCATTATGCATCTTCTCTCTAGCCTCTGGGTCATTAGCACCATTCTTATAGCTACGCTCTAAATATTCAAATACCATCTTAATTGCTTGAACAGCTAAACCATCTGTGAAATCAGATGCAAGTGTAGATACATATGCCTCAGTAGCATGTGTTAAAACGTCCATACCTGTATCAGCACAAATAGATCTAGGTAGATTCATTACAAATGCAGGATCAATAATCGCTACAGTTGGAGTTAATGAATAATCTGTTAATGGGTACTTCTTATGCTCAACCTTATCTGTGATAACGGCAAATGGAGTAACCTCACTACCAGTACCTGAAGTTGTAGGGATACAAACAAGCTTAGCCTTTTTACCTAATTCAGGATATTGGAAAGCACGCTTTCTGATATCCATAAACTTTTGCTTTAAATCATTGAAGTTAACTTGAGGCTGCTCATAGAATAACCAAATACCCTTTGCAGCATCCATTGATGAACCACCACCAAGTGCGATAATTGTGTCTGGCTCAAATGAACGCATTAGCTCAACACCCTTCATAACTGTTTGAATTGATGGATCTGGTTCAACATCACAGAATAATTGATATGG
>JAEELU010000088.1 GCA_016282815.1 Acholeplasmatales bacterium | reverse complement strand
GTTCTTCATTTCGAATACACCCATAGGTCCATTCCATACTACAGTCTTAGCACCAGCTAATTCCTTAGCGAATAATTCTAATGTCTTAGGTCCGATATCTAAGCCCATATCGTCAGCTGCGAAAGCATCAACCATCTTAGCTGTACCCTTAGTATCCTCGAATGCCTTATTAACAACAGCGTCAACTGGTAATATAATCTTACCATTTGCCTTAGCTAATAAATTCTTAGCTAAATCAACGAATTCTTGCTCCTCACAACGAGATGCACCTACGTTGTAGCCTTGTGCCTTTAAGAATGTAAACATCATAGCACCACCAACTAAAACCTTGTCAGCCTTCTCTAGTAATGCTTCAATAACACCGATCTTATCAGAAACCTTAGAACCACCTAAAATAGCTACATAAGGTCTAACTGGATTATCAACTGCTCCACCGATAAACTTAATTTCCTTCTCTAGTAGGAAGCCTGCAGCAGTCTCCTTAACATTTGATGCGATACCAACATTTGAAGCAGCAGCTCTGTGTGCAGTACCGAATGCATCGTTAACAAATACGTCACCTAATGATGCCCAATAAGCACCTAGCTCAGCATCATTCTTTGATTCCTTCTTAGTTTCCTTGTTTAAAGCAACATCGAAGTCCTCATATCTTGTGTTTTGGAACATAAGGATTTCGCCTTCCTTTAATGCCTTAGCAGCATCCTCAAGCTCCTTACCTCTTGTTGCGTTAACGAAATTAACCTTTGTACCGATTAACTCCTCTAATCTCTTTGCAACTGGAGTGATATCATTCTTTGCGATATCCTCTACTGCTTTAACACGTCCTAGATGTGAAAAGACGATTGCCTTACCACCATTATCAATTACATACTTGATTGTAGGTAGTGCAGCCTTGATACGTGTGTCATCAGTAATAACTCCGTTCTTCATTGGAACATTGAAGTCTACACGAATTAGAACCTTCTTGCCCTTAACATTTAAATCTGAAACAATTTTCTTAGCCATATTTTTCTATAATCCTCCATTAAATGACTTTTAGTTAATTGTATTATAGCACACGCCTATGTAAATAAATATTACTTTTTTTATGATAATGTTTTCAAAAAGAATTTTATTCTTTAACGTTTAAGAAATCTTTTTCATTTTCATTACTTATATTACTTTGTAATATAAAAAAACGGGCATTTAATTATGCCCATTTTCTAGTTTTTTACTCTTAATGCCCTCATTGAATTAAGTATAGCAAGTACACAAACACCTACATCTCCAAATATCGCAACCCACATAGGAAGCCTGAAAAATGATAGTGATTCTATTCCACCTAAGGCACTTAAAATCAAAATAATTACCTTAACTGAAATAGTAAATATAATGTTTTCTATTACTATAATTCTAGTCTTTTTAGCTATTTTTAGCATGTTTGGTAATGCATCTAAATTATCATTTAATACTACTACATCAGATGCTTCAATTGCAGCGTCAGATCCGATTTGACCCATTGATACACCAATATCGCTTAGTGCTAAAACAGGAGCGTCATTGATACCATCACCAACAAACATTACCTTATTTGTGTCAGGACTATTGATGATTTCTTCTGCAATTCTTACCTTATCCTGAGGTAATAATCCATAATAATATTCCTTGATATTAAGTCTATTACATATAGATTCTACACTCATTTTATTATCACCAGATAATACTACTACTCTCTTACCTAGCTCAAGTAGCTTAGATATATTAGCCTTTGCTTCATCCTTTAATACATCCTCAAGGATTATAGCACCTAAGCATTCATTCTCCTTAGCTACATAAAGGATACTACCAGATTCATTAACATCCATGGCTTTAACATTATATCTTTCAAGTAGCTTCCTACTACCACAATAATATTTTACGCCATCCTTACTACCGATAATTCCAAAGCCTGGAGTTTCCTCAATTTCAAATTTGTAATAATCAACATCAAGCTTATTAATCGCCATGGCAAGTGGGTGAGTAGAGTTTATTTCTAGTCCCTTTACTATTTTAAGTAGCTCATCCTTATCACCAATAACCTTAACAACCTCAAATTCAGCCTTTGTTAATGTTCCTGTCTTATCCATGATTATTGTGTCACATTTAGCTAAATCCTCAAGGTTTATTCCACCCTTAACGATTATCTTTTTTCTTGCATTAGCACCAATTCCTGCAAAATATGTAAGTGGTACTGATACTACAAGTGCACATGGGCATGAAACAACAAGGCAAGTTAAGGCTGTATATACATATGATGGAAAGATACTACCAGCATTTTCAAATCCCTGAACTAATGTAATAATAAATGGAATAACTCCACCTAGTATTAATGCTAATCCTACCACTATAGGTGTATAAACCGTAGCGAATTTAGAAATAAATCTTTCGCTTTTAGCCTTCTTCATAGTTGCGTTTTCTACCATATCTAATATCTTAGTTGCTGTAGAATCTGTATATAGCTTAGTAACCTTAATTCTAATTGGTGAAATAGTATTAATACTACCAGATAATACCTCCTCACCAACACTCTTATCAACATCAAGTGCTTCACCTGTAAGTGATAATGTATTAACTATCGCGTTAGTTTCAAGTACACCGTCAAGTGGTATCATCTCACCAGGCTTAACAACGATAATATCACCAATCTTTACATCCATAGGATCAATGATACTACCATCATCAAGTGTTACCCTTGTGATAGATAAATCCATAGTGTTCATTATAGCCTTACGGCTCTTTTCAACAGCGTAGCCCTGGAATACCTCACCAATTTGGAAGAATAACATTACAGCTACTGCCTCTAGATATTCTATATCACCAAAGAATCTAATACAGAACGCACCAATTGTTGCTATACTCATTAGGAAATATTCATCAAGTAAGCTTCCTGTTGCTATATGCTTAACTGCACCCAATAATATATCGTAGCCTGCAATAATATAGGAAACAATATATAATGATAAATATACCATTTCTAGCTCAAAGCTATAATTAATACTAAATTGTATAATTATTGCTGAAACCCAAATTAATAATGAAATAATTAATCTAATGATTAATATCTTATTCTTTCTTGTCATAGTGTATACTCAAATTCAGGCTCTTCCTTTTTGCAAATTCTAATAGCCTCCTCGAATAGCTCATCCTTATCATATT
>JAEELU010000087.1 GCA_016282815.1 Acholeplasmatales bacterium | reverse complement strand
TACTACAACCATTGCTGGTCTTAATACTCTATCCTTAAACATATATCCGCTTTGCATAACTCTTAGGACTAGTCCTTCAGGCTTTTCACTATCCCATTCAGAATCCATAGCCTGCATTGTCTTTGGATCAAATTCCTTACCAAGTGCTTCAATAGGACCAAGCCCTTCACCCTTTAGGATATCTACCATTTGATTAGCAATCATTTGGAATCCCATTTGATAATTTTTAACCTCAGGATTATCTGAAGGCATATTAACGATTTGAACTAGCATATCAATCGGATTTACTAATTCACCAATTACCTTTTGAGATGCATATTTTCTATCTCTAATAGCTTCATCCTTTAGACGCTTTTTAGTGTTTTCCATTTCTGCGAAAACCTTAAGGTATTCATTCTTTTGTACCTTAAGCTCTTCCTCAAGCTCATCTATCTTCTTTTGAAGCTTTGCTTCAGCTTCCTTATGCCTATTTTTCTTTTCCTTTTTAGAAGGCTCCTCTTCCTTTTCTACAGGCTCATCAGTTGCGTCTACAGAATCAAGGCCTTCTTCCTTTAGCTCTTCCTTAATATCCTCGTTATTCAATTATATCTCTCCTATCTTTTATCGAGCTTATTCATGCTTCTTGCAATATATTCAAGAAGTGGAATAGTTGCTCTATAATTCATTCTTGTTGGACCTAGAATTAGAATTGTTCCAAATTCTGTATCATTTATGAAGTATGGTAATGTGATTAATGAACAATCAGTAAGACCATCCTCCAAGTTTTCTGCACCAACTAATACTCTAAGTCCGTGTGTTATATCAGATGCGTAATCCTTTAGTTCAATATTATCTATTGCTCTAACAAGCTTTTGCATCTTTTGGAAATCCTGAAACTCTGGCTGATTAAGTAGCTTTGATAAACCAGCATCACATGTACTACCATGCATAAATCTTTCAAACGCCTTAATCATAAAGTTTAGGATATCATCCTTAAAATCTACCATTTGTCTAATTCTTGGCTTTGAGGCTTCCTTAGATAATACATCTCTAATATCATATATAGATTGGCCATACATAGCTGAATCAAACATTGCGATAATCTTCATAAGATCATCCATATTATATCCCTTAGGAATATAAATCTTTTGTTTTTCTACCTCTCCTGCTGATGTAACGATTAATAATACAGCCTCGTTATTAGCAAGAGGTACAATCTCAAGCTTTAGCACCTTTGCTGAATCAGATGCAGATTTGATTAATGCAGAATAGTAACCAGTTAAATTACTAATAAATTCTGCAAGCTTTTTTAATGAGTCTTCCTTAGATAGATATTTGTTATCTAGAATCTCATCTGCGTATTTGTAATACTCAGAAACATTATCATCTCTAATAAATAAATGATCTAGATAATATCTATATCCTATATCTGAAGGGATACGTCCTGAAGAGGTATGTGTCTTCTTCAAATAACCATTCTCCTCAAGCTCCTGCATTTCATTTCTTAATGTAGCACTTGAAAAGGTTAAATATGGCTTTTCTGTTAACATCTTTGAACCTACTGGCTCATTAGTTGAAACATATTCTTCAATTATTGCTTTTAAAATTAGCTTTTGTCTATCTGTCAACAATTTAACCACTCCTTTTAGCACTGTCATTCCCAAAGTGCAATTATATTATAGAACACCCGTTTAGCACTGTCAAGCAAAAAGTGCTAAAATGTTTGCAAAAGAAAAGCCATCGTTTTATAAACGATAGCTGTTATCTTAGTATCCTAATAATTCACCCTTAGGTCCATCTACAATACTAATTGCTAAGCATTCTGCATCAAGACCCATCTTTTCCTTATATTCCTTTTGAACTATCTTAGTTAATTCAGGAATCTTCTTTGTCTTAACTAATGCAATAGCACATCCTGAGAAGCCGGCACCTGTCATTCTAGCACCTACTGCAACCTTTCTTGCTGCCTCACAGATAGTATCAAGATATTCACCTGTTACCTCATAATCCTTCTTTAATGATTCATGGCTTTCATTTAATAATCTACCAAGCTCTGTGATATCATTATCCTCTAAAGCTAATACAAACTTATTAACTCTATCCTCCTCTGTTACACAGTGCTTAACTCTTCTATATAATAAATCATCATTAAGAAGCTTTTCAATTCTAGGTAAATCCCTTGGCTTTAAATCACACAAATTATTAATGATATAATATTTCTTTAATAGCTTTAATGCCTTTTGGCATTCCTCTACACGCTCATTGTATTTAGATTCTGTTAATACTCTTGGCTTATTAGTTTTCAATACTACTATGGAATAATCTAATAAATTAAGAGGTATATATCTATGAATAAATCTAAATGTATCAAGATATAAGCATGTATTCTTCTTACCCATAGCTATAATGGCTTGATCCATTACACCACAATTTAAACCATTATATTTTCTTTCTGCCTCAAGTGCTATATTAGCTATATCCTTTCTATCTAATTCAAGTGTGTATATTTCATTACAAATATATGCAGTTAAATCTAGAATAGATGCACTTGAAGATAATCCAGAAGCTAGTGGAATATTAGAGCTATAATAAATATCTAAGCCAAATGGTAAATGATATCCCTTACTAGTTAATATATAGAATATTCCTAGTGGGTAATTTGCCCATCCTAGTGCTGGATCATATTTTAAATTGTTAATATCTGCCTCAACTGTAGTTTTAGTATTCTCAGAATATAATCTTACATTTTGATCATTTCTTTTTCCTACTAAAGCCTCAGTATATAGACTTATAGCGCATGGTAAAACATGTCCACCATTATAGTCGATATGCTCACCTATTAAATTTACTCTTGCTGGAGCACTAAAAATATATAGTGGTTCTGTTCCAAATGCAGTTGTAAAATCCTTAATTTCCATTTTTTCTCATTCCTTTGACTGCTAGCTTTACAGCTTCATATCCACCATTATAATATCCGTCCTTATTTAGCTTAGTAATCATATTTACCATTTGTACTAAAATATCTTTATCACTAATTAATCTATCAAGCATTTCGCATAATGATTTTTTAGTAGGACATTCAAATGTTGCATCGCCAATCTCTTGACCATGAACTGCACCATAAACCTCATGTCCTCCAATATGACGCATAAATAGCTTTGGAATTGGATAGAATACTAATTCTGATGGTTTAGTAACCAATAAATCGCACTTTGGCATCAACAAATTTGTTGAGTAAACTGCTTTAAATATATCTTTATTATAAATTACATGAATGCCTTTAACAACATTTTCATTCATTGTTTTAGCAAAATCCTTTAATTTATC
>JAEELU010000086.1 GCA_016282815.1 Acholeplasmatales bacterium | reverse complement strand
TTCATAAACCTCTTCCTTGCTTGAGTTATAGTTTGACTTTACATGTGTTTTAACTGTTCCAGCAAATGATTGACCATTTTCTAGGAATTCTACCTGATGAACTGTATTGTTTGGTGCTATAGCAACCATTAATGTAATAGTACCATAAGCATTCTTACCTGTAACGATATATACTGTTCCTAGCATTGCACCATCTGAATCCTTAGCAATTATCTTTTTAGTAATTGCACCCTCAGATGTAGTTGAAGTTGATTTTGTGCTATCATAATCTTCATATATAGCTTTAATTGTTTGAGTTTCCTTTGCCTCATTATTTTTAGCAATAATAGGAGATGTTACCATATTTAAGCCAGCTAATATTGCTGCACATACAAGTGCAATAACGGCTAGTACTGCTGAAATCTTTAAATATCCCTTCATTAGAACCAACCTCCCATCACTGTAGCTGAAGCAATACAGCAAATAATTACCATATAGCCTGCTACGATTAAGCATTGCTTCCATGTATATGTATTTGGCTTACCACGCATAAAGTGATCAATTGTAGGTACTAGCATATTTGCAATTAAAATTGAGAATGCTGCACCCTCAGGGTATGCACCAACAATTCTAATTAATGCTGTAATTGTACCAGCGATTGTACCAAATAAAATTCTTCCGTATTTTGAAGTAGGTGATGTAACTGGGTCTGTTATCATGAATACTGCTGCAAATAACATACCACCTGATAGGATTTGATACATCCATACCTCAAATACATTAACTGTTGAATCTATCTTTAAGAAGCTTACAGCTGCAATTAGCATTACTATTGCAAATGAACATAAATAACTTAAGAAAGATCTTAAATCTGCGCTTCTTCTAACAAATAGATAAATACCACCTATTAAAATTAATAATGCACTTACTTCACCCATTGCACCAGGAACATTTCCTAAGAATAGATCTAATAAGTTATAAGTCATATTACCAAGGTTACCCTTAACAGGAGCAAGTGGAGTTGCACCTGCTACTACTGAGCCACCTGATATTACATTTGCTTCACCAATTTTTGTACCGAAGCAAATAGTTGCGAATATTCTACCTGATGCTGCTGGGTTAAATATATTACTACCTAATCCACCAAATACCATCTTACCGATGATAATACCGAATGCTGCACCAGTAAATATAACATAAGGATTACATCCTGCTGGCATTATTAATGCAAATATTAATGCAGAAATAATAGGAGCAAGAATATTATTTACTGTATAAGCTGACTTTACCTTTATAAAGCCTTCCTTAGAGAATAACTCCTTAAACTTCATTCCCTTAGGCCAATGGATAAACATATGAATTAGTAATTCAAAGAATACCATTGTAGCTATACTTATTAAGAATACATATATTCCATTCCATCCATTTTGAATCATAGCGAATATTGTGACAGGCATTAATGCAATAATAACATCTGTCATCATTCTTGCTACTGAGACATTCTTACGGATGTATGGAGATGATTGTGGAACTAATTTCATTTTATCCTCCTCCCTACATCGCAAGCTTCTTTGCCTTACGGCAATAGTCTGTTAAATGAATCTTTGATGTACATGTATATGAACACATACCACATAAAATACATGATTTAATATTAAGCTTTGTTTTAAGTGCATCCTTATCATTATTCTTTACAGCCTGCATTATTTGTACTGGCTGTAATCCAACTGGACATGAATATACACAAGATCCACATCTTACACAAGGCTCTTCAACCTCTGGCTTTTCATCAAGAATAATACAAGATGTACATGTCTTTGTAATAACTGCATCATCTCTTACTAGGTTAGCACCCATCATTGGTCCACCTAGAATTAATACCTTATTCTTATCTGGATTAATATATCCACCACAGTCAGCAATGATTTCCTGTAGTGAAGTACCAATTCTTAAACGGTAGTTTGTAGGAATTTTAATACCATCACCAGTTAAAGTAAAGTTTCTTTTAATAACTGGCTGGTTCCATTTAATTGCTCTCCATAGACCTGTTACTGTTGAAACGTTGAATACCATAACTCCAAGCTTTGCTGGAAGTACACCAGATGGAACCTTAATTCCTAAGCCTGTCTTTATCATTTCAATTTCCCAGCCCTGTGGATAATAATTACCAACACGCTTAATATATACTGGTGTATTATCTGGGAATCTAGTTAATTCTGCAGTTAATGTATCATATAAATCCTGATACTTCTTCTTTACACAAATAACAACCTGCTTAGCCTTGAAAGCCTGTAATGCATATAATGATCCTTGAATAATTCTTCTTGGATGCTCCATAATCATTCTGTGGTCTGCAGAAAGATATGGTTCACATTCTACACCATTAATACAAATTGTATCAATTGGATCAGTTGTTTGAAATTTAATGTATGTTGGGAATGATGAACCTCCCAATCCAACTAATGAGCATTTCTTTGTAATCTCAACGAAATCCTCTCTTGTAAGCTTTGCAATCTCCTCATCTGATCTTTCCTTAATAGATTCGTCGACTGTATCTAGCTTATCATTTTTGATTTGAACGAATTCTGTTAATTTACCACTTCTGTGGAACTTCTTAACAAATCCAACTACCTCACCTGAAACAGTTGAATGAAATGGTTGCTCGAAGAATGGTCCCTTTCTTAATCCAATCTCCTGGCCAACCTTAACCTTGTCTCCAACCTTAACATAGCATTCACCCTGTCCACATCTTGCATTTGTAATTGCGATGTATACATATTCTGGGTTAACGTATCTTACAGTTGGTAAGCTGTTAGTCAGACCCCTAATGTTGGCAATCTGTCTAGTTTTAGCTATCAAATTAAATCACCCCTTAATATACTCTTTGATATCTCTAATTTAGATAATCTCTTGTCCATTGCATATTTTAATATAAGCTTATATGCTTCCTCCTCAGATAAGCCTTTATTATTCATCAAATATACCTTGGCCTTGTTTACAAGTTTATTTTCTTCCACTTTCTCTTTATATTTATTTAGTTCATTCGTAACCTGATCAATAGCATTTATACTGCGATACATAATAGTTATAATATCGTTTAATGCTTCCTCCTTACCAGGCTCTATCATATAAAACCTTGGATTATTTGTAGCATTGAATAAATTACCATATTCCAAATTACGACTGACATATATAATCCCACATCTTTTAGCACCTAGCAGCATATCAAATATATTGTAATAGTTATCTATGTAGCTACTATGTACGATTATAAAATCTACTGGATGTGAGCATATATATTTATATAATTCTGTAACCTTTATATCGAGCACCTTGATATTATACTTAATTTTGTCTAAGCATCTATCAATGCTTCTTATAAACGTTTGATCATTCGATAATACATATATCTTTTTCATAAATACACCCCATTGTGTAATTACTTAAATTAGTCCTCTAAATAAGGATGCTTTTCCATTAGCTTGATTACCTCTTCTCTAATCTTAGCTAACGCTTCCTCATCGTCCTTATTCTTTAATGCTCTATCGATGAAATTAGCAACCATTCTCATTTCATCCTCATTAAAGCCACGAGTTGTACATGCTGCAGTACCTAATCTTAAGCCTGATGTAATTGTAGGCTTTTGTGTATCATTAGGAATTGCATTCTTGTTTGCTGTTATATTTACTGAATGAAGGATATTTTCTGCTTTCTTACCAGTAATACCAACACTACCAAATATATCAACTAGGATTAAATGGTTGTCAGTACCACCAGATACTAAGCTATATCCAAGCTTTGAAAGCTCGTCAGCTAATGCCTTGCAGTTTTTAACAACCTGCTTAGCATAATCTGTGAACTCTGGCTGTAAGGCTTCCTTGAATGCTACTGCCTTACCAGCAATTACGTGCATTAATGGTCCACCCTGGCAGCCTGGGAATACACTTGAATTAATCTTCTTAGCTAATGCTTCATCATTAGTAAGAATCATACCGCCTCTTGGACCTCTTAAAGTCTTGTGAGTTGTTGTAGTAACAATATCAGCATACTCAATTGGATTTGGATGTACACCTGCAGCAACCAATCCAGCGATGTGTGCCATATCAACCATGAAGTAGCACTTACGTCCTGCTTTTTCTGTTACCTTATCTGCAATTTCTCTGAATTTCTTAAAATCGATAATTCTTGGGTAAGCTGATGCACCAGCAACGATAACGTTAGGTAATTCTGCTAGAGCAATTTCAAGCACCTTGTCATAATCGATATAGCCATTGTCCTTTAATCCATAATTAACTGCTTGATACATTTTACCAGAGAAGTTAACTGAATAGCCGTGTGTTAAATGTCCACCAGCATCAAGTGACATACCTAATATCTTATCACCAGGCATTAATATTGCATTGTAAGCAGCTAGATTAGCAGATGCACCTGAATGAGGTTGAACATTTGCGAAATTAGCACCAAATAGCTTACATGCTCTTTCGATTGCTAATGTTTCAACAACATCAACGTTCTCACATCCACCATAATATCTTTTACCACTATAGCCCTCAGCATATTTATTAGTTAAGCAAGAGCCCTGAGCTTCTAAGACAGCCTTAGAAACAAAATTTTCTGAAGCAATAAGTTCAATATGAGTTCTTTGTCTTTTTAACTCAGCCTCCATAGCCTCAAATACTTCATTGTCAAAATCACGTAATTTTTTATTGTTCATAATTAATCTCCTTCAAAATAATTACCTATTGTTTATTATAACATAATAAAAGTAAATTAGTAAACGTTTTTCAATTTTTTAGAATTTGTATCTTTGTCACTTACAAAAACAAAAAAAGAGCCTGTATTTTATATACAAGCTCTTAAAAACTAGTCTTTAAATATATCTACCTGATCATCCTCATAATCAAATAATGCATAAATACTTTCAGTCTTAGATAATAGCTCATATTCTGCCTTCATAGCATTGTATTTATCTAATACCTCATTTTCCTTTGCTTTAGCCTTAGCCATAATAGCTTCAAAGTTTTCAATTAAATGTCTAACTATTCTTCTATCTATCTTTCCTGCTTCTGCATTACTTTCTACTATTTCAATAATCTTCTCATCATCAAATGATGCCTTGTAGCTTCTCTTACAATATAAGGCACTTGTTATATCTGCAACAGCTAATATCTTATCACCAAGTGATAAATCAATATCCTTAAGTCCTAGCGGATATCCAGATCCATCTAGCTTCTCGTGATGATGTGCAGCTATATTAACAATCTTATATGAGAAGCAACCATCTATTATTTCCTTAGTATATTTAGCATGATTTTGCATTTCCTGTAGATATTCACCCTCAAGCCTTCCAGGATAGCATAATACATTAATTGGTACCCTTATCTTACCAATATCATGCACTAATGCAGCAAGCTTTATTTCCGAAATCATACCACCAGGAATTCTAGATAGCTTTGCTAGCTCCTCTGCTATTACTGCTGTTGTTACAGTATGGGCAAGTGTTTCATGATTATGGAACTCAAAAGAGAATGTTGCCATATCTATAAATCCTAATAGCTCTTCAACAGAATAATTTGCTAAAGACATATATTTACTTGTTTCATAAGCAAATAGATTTGCTTTATCATTAAGCTTTTCTAATATATCAGACTGTTCCTTTAATAATCTAAATAGCTTTTTTACATGATCTGGATGGAATATTCCTCTTTTATCATTAGTTATTAAATCCTTCATTTCATCAAATGTATATTCCTGATAATTATAAATAACTACCTGATTAACTAAAGACATTAATAGGCCACATTCCTGATTTATATTACTTGCATCAGGAAGGTATTTACTTTTATAGAATAATAAAGGCTTTGCAGCATCCCCAAGTGGTGAGCAATTCTTTAGGAATGCATAGCTTGATGCAGCTCTTAATGCATTATCAGCCTCAGGTACCTCACCATCGTGGTAAAATACACCAATATCCTTTAATAAGCATAATAAAACAAGCTTTCTTCCTACCTCTGGTTCTACTATTTCATATCTTTCGATATATCTCTTTAATATGAATGCACTTCTCATACCAGCATCCATATAATTGTGATTAATTTCATTTAGAACCTTTCTTAAATATTTTAGTATTGTACTATCATTAAAATAATAGGTAATATTAGAATTTTCTTCCATCTTTTCTCACCAACCAAATCAATAAAATTATAAAATAAAAAGAAAACTCTTTCAATGCTATTTTCTTGTTTCATTTTTCTTTCATAAAAAAGAAAAGATGGATTACTCCATCTTGTCATTACACTCACTTAATAATATATAGATTAATCTATCCATATACATTAATAATTCAACATCTTTATCTTGCCAAATTCTTTCAATTTTAGATTCAAACAATAGGATATAACCATAGAAATGCTTCAAAGAACAAATCTTAGAAATAATAAATGTTAATAAATTTCTATCATCAACAAATTTAGCAAGTTTCTTATTATTTTTCTTTACTTCTCTTATGTTACTAGGTGCGAATACTTCATCATTTTGAACAAGATCAGCCAATATTTCAAGACAATCATCTTCAACCTGATGCATACTAGCAGAACTAGATATTACTGTTTTATCTGGCTTAACATATACTGCCTGTGAAACCTGAAGTATATTATTAACATAATCAAGCATATTCTTAATAATCTCATCAGGATTAGCCCCTGCATCTCTTGTATTAACCATATTATACAAATTCTTATATATCACAGATAAAAGTGAAGCTTCCTTCTTATGAACATCAATGTTTTTATGCTTAGATTCAACATAAATAATAAAACAGTTTCTACCCTTAGTTTTTCCTCTATATAATGCCTTATCAATTGTTAAGAAAAGCTCATCATAATTACTTGCATCCTTAGGGAATGATGCACAGCCTGTTGTTGCTGTAACATAGAAATGAACATTATTGAAATTTAATCTTCTTCTTACTATTTTTCCACAATTATATATAGATGCTATATAATTATATACATTATCATAATCTGTTGCACCAAAATAAATGATAATGAATTCGTCTCCACCGAATCTACCAACAAGTCCATTATCACCAACATAGTTAGCTAGATTAGATCCTAATGATTTTAAGCATTCATCACCAAATTTGTGACCATAATTATCATTAACTAGCTTGAAATTATCAATATCCATAATACCCATCATAAATGGTACATTATTATCTACTAGATGCTTTGCAAAGCCTAGTATATATCCTCTTGAAACAACACCAGTTAGTGAGTCAAGGGCATATGCAATATCTACGTCCTTAAAATATTCATATTTAGTTAAATCCTCTAGTTTATACATAGATTCACCACCTAACATCGTATCATATAGTTGATTATAACATTTTTATATCAAAAATTCAACATGACCAGAATGGGTGTGGTAGATACTACCAATTACCTCAACACCCATATTTAATTTTGCTTTAATAACATCACTTTCAAGTATCTTATCAATTGTGTTTCTTACATTCTTTTTACTTGCAAGTGTAGGATTCATTTCAGTACCAATAGCTTTTTTTATTTCTTTAGTTATTGTTCCTATATATCCATGATGATCCTTATCGATTGCAGCACTAATAGCTCCACACATTGTATGTCCCATAACAACTACTAGCTTACAATCTAAATGCTCTACAGCATATTCAATACTGCCCAATGCAAAATCTCCTATTACATTACCTGCAAGTCTAATGACAAATAAATCACCAATACCCTTCATAAATATATTTTCAGGTATTACTCTTGAATCAGAGCAGGTAATAATTACAGCAAATGGATTTTGTCCATGCTTATGGGTATGTACTCTTCTTTTGGGTGATATATCACCATGATGATTTTTTTCGGCAATAATATAATCATTATTACCTTCAATTAACCAGCTTAATGCTACATCTGCAGCTACACTCATAACCTTCACCTCTTTAAAATAATGGAGAAAATATATTTAATACTATGGAGGTAATCTTTTGGAATAAAGATCTCTTTTTCCACATTTCATAGGTAATTTTCAATGAATTACCTATTTCCTTTTCATAATCCTCACTCATTTTTAATATTTCAGTCGAATTAATAATTAAAGCTCCACATTCATAATGTAAAAATAAGCTTCTATAATCCATATTTACTGTTCCAATAAATGCATATTTATCATCTATAATAATGTTCTTAGCATGATTAAAGCCTCTAGTCATTTCATATATGTTACCACCGGCCTTAAGAATATCTCTATAGTTTGCTCTACCCATATAGAATGGTGCCTTTTTATCAGGTATATGTGGCATTAATATATTTACCTCTACACCTGATTTAGCCTTTAAGGCAATAAGCTCTATCATTGAATCATCAATAATAAAATAAGGTGTAGATATATATATCTTATTTTTTGCTGATAATATTAAGGATTTAAATAAATCATATGATGGATTATTATCATAAAGTGGTCCATCACCAAAGGCCATTATAAAGCCCTGATTTTCAAATCTTTCATATTCAACCTTTGGTATTTCTAGTCTTTCTTTTGTTGATGTATACCACATTTCAGAGAATATTACTGAGAATGAATTAACTATTTCTCCTTCATATTTTCCACAATTATCTCGCCAATATCCAAAGCGTTCCTTCTTATGGATATATTCATCGGCCATATTATCTCCACCACAATATGCTATTTTATTATCAATTACTAATATCTTTCTATGATCACGATAATTGACTAACATATTAAAGTTCATACCAAGTGGTTCGAAATTATATATTTTACAATTAGGTATTTTAGCAAGCCTCTTTATTAATCTTCTATGTAGTCTTCCCTTACTACCAACATCATCATATATTATTTTTATTTCTACTCCTCGGTATCCTCTATCTAGTAACACATCATATACCTTATCCATTAAATATCCTGGGGATAAAATAAAATATTCCATATAAATACACTTTTCTGCTTTTTTCATTTCTTCAAGCATATCTAGAAATTTATCATAGCAATCACTAAAGAATGTAAATTTAGAATTACCATATACTGGAGCGTAGGTTTGTTTAGCAACTACATTTACTAGGTTTATTGCAGTAACATCATCAATCTTTTCGATTTCAGTATTATCTGCCATTTTGATTACATTATCATGTATCTTTTTTCTTTTTCTTTTAGATAATCTTCTTGATGTAGAATTGAAATAATATAAAAGCATAGATGGTAATGGTAATATCAAGATACAAACACACCAGGTAAGCTTATAATTAATATTCATAGGCTTATATAATACATAGATAACCTGTAATAAAGCAACACCCTCTACTATAAAATAAATAAAGTTAAGGCCCTTATTGCTTTCAATAACGCCTAATACCATGAAATATATTATAGCAATTTGAGCAGCTAATATTATTAATGTAATTAATTGTAATAATAGTCTTTTCCAAATAGGAAGACTTAATCTTTCATTTTCTGTAATTGCCATATAATCACCATAAACATAATTATTAATACAATTATATACTATTTTCTTAATATTTAAAATTAAAAGAGCCAATTCAAAATGAATTAGCTCCAAATAATTTTAATATTCACAGTTCTTTGGTGTTCTAGGATAAGGGATAACATCTCTTATGTTTTCTACACCTGTTAGATACATAATTAATCTTTCAAAGCCCATACCGAAGCCTGAATGAATGTTTCCACCAAATTTTCTAGTATCTAGATACCACTTAATAGGTTCAGGATCTACATTTAATTCCTTCATTCTATTTAATAGAACATCAAGGTTTTCCTCTCTTTGAGATCCACCCATTAGCTCACCAGAGCCAGGTACTAATAAATCTACAGCAGCAACTGTCTCGTTATCAGGGTTAACCTTCATATACCAAGCCTTAATATCCTTTGGCCAATCTGTAACAAATACAGGTCCATTGAAATGCTCTGTTAAATACTTCTCATGCTCCTTAGCAATATCATCCTCATAAGATGGCTTGAATTCCCACTTTTGTCCTGATTTTAATAATAAATCAACAACGTCATGATGAGATATTCTTGTAAATTTAGAAGTTAATAGCTTTTCTAATCTTTCTCTTAAGCCCTTCTCGATGAATTGACTACAGAAGTTAATTTCATCTGATGCATTATCTAATACGTACTTAACTACATACTTTAGCATTTCCTCTTCGATATCCATTAAGCCATTTAAATCACAGAATGCCATTTCAGGCTCAATCATCCAGAACTCGTTTGCGTGAGTCTTTGTGTTTGAGTTTTCTGTTCTAAATGTAGGACCAAATGTATAAATATCACTAAATGCCATAGCGAACGTTTCACCCTGTAATTGACCAGAACCAGTGATGAATGATTGCTTACCGAATAAATCCTTACTGAAGTCAACCTTCTTATCCTCACCTAAAGGTAGATTGTTCATATCAAATGTAGTTACCTTAAACATTTGGTCTGAGCCTTCACAGTCAGCGCATGTAATAAGTGGTGTATGTACATATAAATAGCCATTTGATTGGAAATATGAATGTACTGCCATAGCTGCAACACTTCTAATTCTAAATACAGCATTGAACATATTTGTTCTAGCACGTAAATGTGCATTATCTCTTAGGAATTCTAATGTATGTCTCTTTGGTTGGATAGGGTAATCCTCTGGACAATCTCCAAGCATTACTACTTCCTTTGCCTTCATTTCAAGTGGTTGCTTAGCATCTGGTGTTAATACAATATCACCAACAACCTTAACACTCATACCAACTCTATATTTAGATACTTCCTCAAAATTTTTAATATTTGCAGGCTCATAAACTACCTGTAGGTTTAAAATAGTTGAACCATCATTGATATTTAAGAATCCAAATTGAGATTGTGCTCTATTTGTTCTAACCCAACCATAAACTACAACTTCCTTAGCTTGCTTCTCCTCAAATATTTTTTTAATCTTGTCTCTTCTCATATTTTAATCCTCCTAAAATAAAAAAATCCTTAAAAGATAAAAATCTTCTAAGGACGAAAAATCCGCGGTACCACCTTAGTTCTATGAATAATCATAGCACCTCATTATAGTTAACGCCTAATTTACGGGTAGTTCTACTTAATTCTTCTACCACTCAAAGATGTTGTCCACCTAAACTATAATCTATTCGCACCAACCATAGACTCTCTGAATAATCATTTAAGCTTTCTTCTTATCATCGCTTTAGGTATATTATATATCTTAAAATCAAATTTGCAAGATTTATGTTTCATGTTTAATTTGTTATTTATTTTTTTGCGTGATAAAATTAATATGTTAGTGTAGAAAAAGGGTGAGATTTATGGAATATAAAAATGATCCAGAAAAATATATAACATCAGGCTTTAGATATAATGATTCTACATCAGCTGATGAGTTTAAAAGTAAGGTATTATTATTTTTAAAGGATGATGTATCTTCACCAGCATATATTTTTGATGAGGGTGTATTCGGTGAGGTAAGTAAAATTAATATTCCTATTTATAGGGCAAAAGGACACGCAGCTGTAGAGTATTCAAGACAAATTGGTGTTGATTATACTGAAAGCTGGGTTGAAACTAAAACTATTAAATATAGTGATGGTACTAGAAAGGTAACATCTACTCCTCATACAAAAACTAGAACAGAATGGAATTATGATTCTGGTTTACTTGAGGGTGATGCATTCTCACAATGCTATGATGAACAATACTCACCATTTGCTGAATATCTTTCATTAGATGATAAGGAAAAGAAGATTACAGAGCTAACAAGAGATGAGCTTGATAAAATAGAAATAAAACCGCATATCATTTCTTATTTAAAAAATAACATATTAGAGAATGTATTTGCTAATAACATTACTTATCCTGGTCATCATGTTAAAAATGAGGAACATTCAGGAACTGTTAGACTTTTAGATACATTCGTTATCATTATTAGTATTTATGTAATGGAAATTAAAATTAGGGATAAGGAAGTCTACTTCTACGCTAATACTAATGGTGAATTTAATATGAAGATTGTTGGTGAATTTCCTAACGATGATGATTTAGATGAATTCTTCACAGAATCAAGAAAGCTTGCTCAGGCAAGAAGGGAAGAATTAAGAAAGCCTAAAAGATTCTATCATACATCTAATTTATTGGGATTCCTAGGATTTGTTCTTCTATTAGTATTAGGTCTCGTATTTAATATAATAGTAATGAGTATATTATCATTTGTTCCTATTGTTGTTGGATTTATTGTTGGATTTAAATCTATGAAGGAAGCTAGAAAAATAGATAAAAAACATAGACAAATTGCAATAAAGCATACTACAGAAAGATATAATAAGCATCAAAATCAAAAGGATGAAGGCTATAATAGAATAATTAATAATAAATAGAAAACGAAAAGAGCTCAATTACGAGCTCTTTTGTAGTTTTATTATAGTAAACTATTATACACAAGTATAGCCGCCATCAACAGCTAGAATTTGACCTGTAACATAAGATGACTCTTCTGCACCTAAGAAAATAGCTGCTGAATTTAATTCACCTACATTACCATATCTCTTCATAGGAACTGATTGATTAGCAAAGTTTTGGAAATACTCTGTATTTAATGTATCTGTAGTTAATTCTGTATAGAAATAACCTGGACAAATTGCATTTACAGTGATTCCTTGAGTTGCAAGCTCTGCAGCTGCACCTCTTGTAAAGTTAACTACTGCACCCTTTGTAGTATGGTATGCGATTGTAGGAAGTGCTGTGTTACCTACGATACCATAGATTGAAGCAATATTGATTACTCTACCATAAGTTTGCTTCTTTGCTGCGATTGCCTTCTTCATGAAGTTAGCAAAAGCTTGAGTTACAGCGAATACTGAAGTTAAATCAAGATTTAATGTAAAATCCCAATCCTCTCTCTTGTAATCTAGAAGTGGTGTACCAGTACCTCTTTCACCACCAGCATCGTTAACGATAACCTCACAGTGACCGAATACCTCTTCTACTTTAGCAACTGCTGCCTTAATTGATTCAGCATCAGTTACATCACATTTAACAGGAAGAACCTTTACACCATACTTTGCTTCCCATTCCTTTGCTGAAGCTTCTAGTCTTTCAACTCTTCTAGCTAATAAAACTAGATCAGCTCCACATTGTGCATAGCCTTCTGCCATCTGCTTTCCTAAGCCAGAAGATGCACCAGTAATTGCTACTACTTTGTTTTTATAATTGAACATGTTGATACCCTCCAGTCATTATTCTACCAATAAAAAGATAAAAATAATATGTGAATACGCTTACAAAAATGAGGGTCCTTAGTACATCTATGTACTAATACTACATATAAAATTCAGCTTAGTTAGTCTATACTTACTAAAAATTTTAAGTATTATTTTTTGTTTGATATTTTATACATTTTTTAATGTAATTTTATGCATTTTATTTAATGCAAAATTACCATAAATTTTTTTTCTTATATATAGAATCTTCTTCTGTTATTTCCCTTATTGCTCTACATGGATTACCATATGCAAGATAATTATCTGGTATATCATGTGTAACAACGGAACCTGCTCCAATTACACATCCATTACCTATTATTACCCCTGGGCATACTATAACATTTCCACCAAACCAGCAGTTATTACCTATTTTTATTGGGGCACCATATTCCTTATCAGTAAATCTTTTTATATTTTCGTCATAATATTGATTTCTTTCCTGATACATTAATGGATGTAATGGAGTATATAAGCTTACATTAGGACCAAAGAAACAATTATCACCAATTTCAACTGGGCATACATCTAATATTGTTAATCCATTATTAGCATAGAAATTATCACCTATTGTAGTATGTATACCATAATCTACATATAGATTG
>JAEELU010000085.1 GCA_016282815.1 Acholeplasmatales bacterium | reverse complement strand
CTAACCAATTTCAATTATACATTAAAGGAGTTTTTGTTTATCTATTTACTTTTAAACAACTAATACATCTTTTCTTGAAAGCTAATATACATCTTTTAATTTTAAAGCTGTATATCATACATCGATTATTTTAAATATTCTTATTTATCTCCTCAACTTGTTGAGCTTCTTCCTCTTTAGCCTTGGCTAAAGCTTTTTTCTTTTCTCTGTTCTTTCTTATATTGAATAAGGATACCTCTTCAACGAATTCACCAGATTCCTTCTTTTCATTCTTAATCTCCCAGTGAATTAGAACAGCTAGAATAGCTCTTAATACGATTACGACACCAAGGATAATTAATTCAGTCATTTCTCTAACAACGACGGTCTTAAGTATCTCGGCACCCATCTTAAATTCAAGGGCTAATGCTAATGCATTACCAAGCTCAATTTTAATACTATGATCTGTTTTTAATATTGAATCTCTAAAGTAATTGATAAATGCTTTAACTGCTCCTATTGTAATAATTACGACACCCATAATTTCAATTACGAATGCGATTATTAAGGCAATATAACCAATTATACTTTCGAAATTCGAAACGAATAATTTCAACTCTTCCATAGAATCACCTTATGTTTATTATAATATTATATGGAAATTATTTCAATAATTATTCCTTAATTAATGAAAGTCCAAGTCTATGCTTAGTATAGTCTATATCTATTACATATACATGGATATTATCACCTACAGATAAAATATCTGAAGGGTGATTAATTCTCTTTGTTGACATCTTAGAGATATGGACAAGTCCATCATATTTTACACCACAATCAACGAAGGCGCCGAAATCAACGACATTACGTACAACACCATCAAGCTCATCGCCTACCTTAATGTCCTCAAATTTCATTATATCGCTTCTAAGCTTTAATCCGTCATAACTATCTCTAATATCTCTTAAAGGCGAAATAAAGGCGTCTAGAATATCATTTAGAGTATACATATCGATATCTATCTTCTTTGCAAGCTCTGTTTTATCTATATCTGCAATCTTATTCTTTATTTCTTCAGTTCCTAAATATGATTCATCTAAGCCTAGGTGCTTTAAAATCATCTTAGCCTTATCGTAGCTTTCAGGGTGAATTGAAGTCATATCGAACTTTTCCTTCGCATCAATAATTCTTAGGAATCCAACACATTGCTCATATGTTTTAGGACCAAGCTTGGCAACCTTCTTAAGTTCCTCTCTAGATTTAAAGCCGTTATGCTCTTCTCTATATGTGATAATATTTTTACTTATAGCCTTAGTTAAGCCTGATACATAAGATAGTAGTGATTGGGATGCAGTATTTAAATTAACACCAACTCTATTTACAGCATCCTCTACTACCTCATCAAGGCTCTTAGAAAGCTTTGATTGGCTAACATCATGCTGGTATTGACCGACACCAATTGATTTAGGATCAATCTTAACAAGCTCTGCAAGTGGGTCTTGGATTCTTCTGGCAATTGAGATTGCACTACGCTTTTCAACTGTAAGATTAGGGAATTCCTCTATTGCAATTTCTGAGGCAGAATAAACTGACGCACCAGCCTCACTTACCATTACATATTTAGCATTAAGGTTATTCTCCTTAATTACCTCTGCGATAAAGCTTTCTGTTTCTCTACCTGCAGTACCATTACCAATTGCGATAATTTCTACATTATATTTTTTAATTAATTCAACAATCTTCTTTTTAGATTCGGCTACTAGCTTAGGGTCAGCACTATAATCCTTTGCCTTTTCATTCGGATAGATTACACCAATTTCTAAAACAATACTCTGTGGTGAAATTACTGCAAGCTTACAACCAGTTCTATAAGCTGGGTCTACACCTAATACAACCTTACCCTTCATCGCAGGCTGTAATAATAAATTCTTTAAATTTAAAGAGAAAATATGGATTGCTTGTTCCTCACTCTTTTCAGTTAGAATACCTCTTATTTCTCTTTCAATTGATGGAGATATTAATCTCTTATATGAATCATTAATTGCATCAATAAGCTCATCCTTAAATAAAGATGATCTATTCTTAGTTACCTTATATGATAAATATTCCACATCACGCTCAGGCTGAAGTGTAACACTAACTGAAATTACACCCTCATCCTCTGCTCTATTTATAGCAAGCACTCTATGAGGCTTAATTCTACCAACAGACTCTGATGATTCATAATAATTAGCATATTTTTCCATTTCATCAACTGCATCTTTTTTCTTCTTACAGCTGATTGTTCCATACATTAAAGCTTTATCTCTAATATATTTTCTATATTCAGCATTATCTGATATTCTTTCAGCAACTATATATTTCGCACCAGTTACAGCATCATCATATGTTTTAACATTCTCATTAATGAATGGGGCAACATACTCTTCCTTTGTTCCCTTAGTATAAAGCTTCATCATTATATCAGCTAAAGGCTCTAAGCCGTTTTTAATAGCCTCTGTAGCCTTAGTCTTTTTCTTTTCCTTAAATGGTCTATATAAGTCCTCTACATCGATTAGCTTTTCAGCATTCATAATAGCTTCCCTAAGCTCATCAGTTAATAGACCCTTTTCATCTATTAATCTTATACAGTCATTCTTTCTCTTTTCTAGATTAACTCCATATGTATAGGCATCATTGATCTTTCTGATTTCTTCCTCATCAAGTCCACCTGTAGCTTCCTTACGATATCTAGCGATAAAGGCAACAGTCTTATCATCAGCTAGCATCTCTAAAACTGCCTTAACCTGAGCCTCCTTAACAGAAAGCTCATTACATATTGAATTAATTACACCTT
>JAEELU010000084.1 GCA_016282815.1 Acholeplasmatales bacterium | reverse complement strand
TATTTTTAAATTGTGTATAAATATTAATTATTGTATAATTAATTTGGAGTGATTATTAATGTACGGTTTGAAAATGCAAAGGGAATATTTAATGGATATTGTCGATGGTAATAGAAAAAATGATGTAAGATTAATTGACACATCCATAAGAGGTAGAATAGCCTTAATCGATAGTGAAACTTATGAGATATTAGGCTATGCTAAGCTCGTTGATACAAAGAAAATAACATATGAGGAATATTTAGTTTGGCATATCACTGATATCTTCAGTAAGAATAAGACTATGGAATATGTAAACAACATGGATTTTGCTAAATTAAATGAGCCTGCATATTCATATAATTTGGATGATGCAGAGGAAGCTGATGTTCCTTTGATAGCAAATCCAATAAATGAAAATAAAATCTGGATCAAATTTGATATGGAGGATTGTACTAAGGGATATTCCCAATTATCACTATTTGATCTTTAAACGTGGTGATTATAATGAATAAAACAGCTAGAATTGTAATGATGATATTATTCTCTATTGCTTATGTTTTAATAGCAGGAGTAATGATATTCTATGTAGATATATCCAATGGACCTTTTGTTGTCTTTATATCTCTAATAGTGCTTCTAGCTGTTTTTTTAATTGGTAGAATATTGTTCTTTAATGCTAAAAAGATTAAAATCGCAATATTATGGTGCCTGTTCCTTATTGGAGGCGGACTTATTGTTATAATATCTCATCCTTGTGTGGCATTTAAGAATCCTGTTTATTATATGAATCCAAGATTTTCACCGATTGTTATGACAAATAAGGGAGCGTTAAGAGGAATATTAAATGAGGATAGCTCAGTTAGTATTTATCCTGGTATTCCTTATGCTAAGGCACCTGTAGGTGAATTAAGGTGGAAGGAGCCACAGGATATTGAAAAATATCAGGATGGCTTTTTGGAGCTAAGAGAATTTAAATCAAAATCATATCAGCCTAGGGATAACGAAATAGTATCATCACTTGTAGATATATATGCTCAAGGAAGATGGGTACCTGATTATCGTACTAAAACAATAGAGCCTATTAGTGAGGATTCATTATATTTGAATCTGTGGAGACCAAATAATAACGAAAAGAATTTGCCTGTAATTGTATATATACATGGTGGTTCATTAACTACAGGCTCTGCAGCGTTTGAGGATTATAATGGTGAGGAAATGGCTAAGAAGGGTGTAATTATGATTACAGTTGCCTATAGGCTTGGTGTATTTGGCTATTTCGCTAATGAGGATTTAATGAATGAATCACCAAATCACACAACAGGAAACTATGGATTACTTGACCAAATTAAGGCACTAGAGTGGGTACATAATAATATTGGTGCCTTTGGAGGAGATAAGGATAATATAACTATCGCAGGAGAAAGTGCAGGCTCAAGTAGCGTATCTGCAATATGTGCATCTCCTTTAGCTAAAGGCTTATTTAAAAGAGCAATCGCCGAATCAAGCTCATTAGTAGTAAAAAAGGCACCTCATACATATAGAACTATGACTGAGGCTTTAAATACAGGTAAGGAAATATTAAAGGAATTTAATGTTTCATCAGTAGCTGAATTAAGAAATATAGCTCCAGAAAGGCTTGTTACTACTAAGTTTTCTAATAGCGCTATGACCTTAGATGGCTATGCACTTACAAAGGATCCATATCAGGTGTATTTAGATCATGAAAATAATGAGGTTGAGCTACTTAATGGATATAATGTTAAGGAATCTGATGCCTTTGTAATACCAAAGTATTTATTTAATCCAACTAATAAGAATAACTTTAGAGAAAGATTACATGAGATATTTGATGACCAAACAATTGATGAAATAATGAAGCTATATGAGTCTGAAATAGAAAAGGACGCTCCAACTGCATTCAATGAAATCATTTCAGTTTGGTGGTTTATGTATCCACATCATTCATGGAGTAGAGTGGCTAAGAATAACGGAGTAAAGGTATATAGATATCAATTTACTAAAACAAATGGTTATTATAGTACATATCATTCAGGTGAAATGATATATGCATATGGAAATGTTAAAAATTCTAGATATCCATATCGCTATAATGATACTGATATTAAGCTATCTAATAATATGCTTGATTATTGGTCTAATTTTGTTAAAACTGGTAATCCAAATAGAGAGGGATTAACTGAATGGACAGAATGGAATAATACTGATAACAAGGTGATGGAATTTGGCGATAATGTTGGTATGATAGACGATAAATATCTTAAGCTATATGATATATTTGATAATTTTTTAAAGGTGTAGGAGGTAAAAATATGCAATTTAAATTATCTAATGGTGTAATTATTCCTGGTATTGGCTTCGGTACATGGCAGATTCCTGCGGATCAGTCATATGAAGCTACACTTAATGCCATCAAGAATGGCTATAGGCATATTGATACTGCCTATGCTTACGAAAATGAGGAGGGCGTAGGCAAGGCTATCAAGGACAGTGGTTTAAAAAGAGAGGAAATCTTTGTTACAACAAAGCTTCCATCTCACATAAAAACCTATGATGGTACGATAGATCATTTCTATCAATCACTTAAGAATCTTGATTTAGATTATATTGATTTATATCTAATCCACGCTCCATGGCCATGGAGTAATGTAGGACAGGATTGTACTCAAGGTAATATTGAAGCTTTTAGAGCAATGATTGACCTATATAACAAGGGATTGATTAAATCTATTGGTGTATCTAATTTTAGACCTGAAAATATTGAACCTTTAATTAAGGCATTAAACTTCGTTCCTCATGTAAACCAAATTAGATTCTTTATTGGTAATACTCAGGAGGACCTAGTTAAATACTGTAATGAGAAGAATATCCTTATAGAAGCATATTCACCTCTCGCAACAGGTAAGCTATTAGAAAATCAGGACATTAAGAGAATAGCTATTAAATATGGTGTAACTATATCTCAGCTAGCTATTAGATATTGTGTAGAAAGAGGAGCTTTACCACTTCCTAAATCTACTAATTCTGAAAGACAAAAGGCAAATCTAGATGTTGATTTTAAAATAGCTAAGGAGGATATGGATGTATTAAATAATATCCATAATCCTGAGCTTGATAGACCACTTAGAAGCTAGAAATATTGACTTTAATTTTTAATTAAAGTATCATTATAATAATGATACAAAAGAGGTAAATTATGGATTCATTTTTTGCTAACAGGAAAAATAAAATAGATGATCTTACAAAGGTATATACCAGAGAGGTTATCAATGAATACATAATGGAGCTTATTAGTAATAATAAGCCTTTTTCCCTTTGTATATTAGATATTGATAATTTTAAATATATCAATGATGGCTATGGACATAGCTTCGGAGATAGAGTTTTAGTTAGTGTTGCTAAAAATATCAAAAAGCTATTAGGTAATAATGGTGTAGTAGGTAGATATGGTGGAGATGAATTCCTAATCGTACTTGATAATATTATCGATTATGATGCTGTATGGGATATATGGCATACTCTACTTGGTTCAACATCTAATTTAGATGATGATAAACTAAACTACTTAAATATGACAGTTACTATGGGAGCATCAAGATTCCCTAAGGATTCCCAAAATATAGAGGGCTTATTTGAGCTTGCAGATAAGGCACTATATAGAGGTAAGATGAAGGGTAGAAATTGCTTTATCATTTATTTACCAGAAAAGCACGCAACAATAAACCTAAAAACAGAAAGAGATAGAGCTGTATCCTCAATGTATTTACATTCAAGGGTATATAATACCTTGACTAATTCAAACGATTTAGTAGTAGGTATAGAAGAAATTATCAATTATTTAGGTAACTATTTAATGATTGATCATTTATGCTTGGTTGATGATAAAAATATGTATTTTGACTTTTATCATCCAATATGTAAAAAACGTGATTTTAAGGTAATAAATAGTGAAGATATTAAGAAAATGCTTAATCCACAAACAATGGTATTTAACAAAAATACCATTACAGGCCACGAGACTAATCCTGTAGAGATTGAATCCTATAAGCAGGGAGTATATTCAGTATGCTATGTAGAAATAAAGGCATTTGATAAGCATTTTGGTTTTATAAGAGCTGATATAATAGAAAATCCTAGAGGAAGAATATGGCAAAATGCTGATATTGATGTATTATTAACATTAGCTCATACCTTAGGCTTATTATTATATTATCGAGGTATAAGCCTTAATGATTTAAAGAAGTCAAAATAGTGGCTTTTTATAAGGGGTGTTATTATGATGAATTATTTAAAGAAATATTGTCTTAATATTTTATTAGTATTATTTTATACAGGTATAGCAATGACTGTATATATTATTTGGTTTGATCATATGTGGCATTTATGGTATGTGGATGTTATAACAGGAGTTGTTATTTGTGCTATAGGTGCTTTCTTAGGATATCTTTATCTTAAATCAGAAATGAAGGCTAAGGAACCAGAAAAGTATGGTAAGAAAATAGAAGAAAATAATGCGGAAGAACAAAATACAGGAGATGAGACTAGTGGAGAGTAGTGTTGTCGTAAAATGTGATGGCTTGGTTAAGATTTATAAGGACCAGCGCGCATTAGACGGATTCTCTATGACAATCAATAAGGGAGATATTTATGGATTTGTCGGAGAGAATGGTTCAGGTAAAACAACTGTAATAAGAATATTATCTGGATTAATTAAGCTTAATGAGGGCGAATATCAATTATTTGGTGTATCATCAAATGATAGAGATATAGTAGATGCTAGAAAAAGAATTGGTGCTATAGTTGAATATCCTCAGCTATATCCTACTATGACTATGAAGGATAATTTTAATCTAGTAGGATTAATAGTAGGTAATAGTGATATTAATGAGCATAAGAGATTAGCAGAGCTAGTGGGACTTTCTGATTTATTTGAGAGTAAGAAGAAGGTAATGAATTTCTCACTTGGTATGAAGCAAAGATTGGGTATTGCCTTAGCATTACTTTCTAATCCTGAATTTGTTATGCTAGATGAGCCAATGAATGGACTAGACCCAGAGGGTATAGTAGATGTTAGAAATCTAATTCTTGATTTAAATGAAAAGAATAATATAACATTTTTAATTTCATCACATATATTATCTGAATTAAGCTTAGTAGCAACAAGATATGGAATAATATCTCATGGTAAAATGCTTAAGGAAATAAGTAAGGATGAGCTAAATGAATATGTTCAGCCTGAAACTATAATTAATGTAGATATGGTAGATGAGGCATATAATCTATTATATGGTCATTATGATGTTATGAAGGATAAAAAGGGTGTTAGAATTATTGGTAATATCGAATTAAATCCAATATTAAAAATATTCCAGGATAATAATATTAATATATTAGGTATCAATAAGCACGAGGGAGATATCGAAAAATATTATCTATCTCTAATAGGAGGTAGAAATGATGATTAATCTAATTAAATGTGAGCTTATTAGATTTTTTAAATCAAAATATTTCCTAGTACTTGCAATATTAGCAGGATCATTCGCTTTAGCAGTACCTTTATTAGAATTAGCATTAAAAACTGCAGTAACTAAGGTGGTTGAATTATATGGAACTCCAGCTACTATAGAATTTTCTGCATTTTCTAGAATGCTTGGGGCAATGTCACCATCTGCATTATTTGGTTTATTGTTACCAGTATTAGCATCTGTAATATTAGCTCAGGATTTTAGAAATGGTACAGTAAGAACAAAGATTATTTGTGGTACACCTAAATCTAAGATTTATTTAGCCGATTATATAGCAGCATTAATATTCATTACAGCATTAATGTTTGGATATGGTATATTATCATTATTATTTAGCCTTATGTTTTTCCCACCATTCCCTGAAACAGTAATTGTAGGAACATATGTAGGTAATATATTCCTTAATCTATTATTTGCAGTAATATCATATATATTTGTATCTAGTGTTATATTATTAGTAGTTATGGTATTTAGAACACAGGGCTTATCTATATTAATGTATATTGTTTTTACATTCGCATTACAATTTGTTGGTAGTATGATATCAACTATTATAGAGACTATAAAAATATATGAAACTAATATGGATGATGTCATAACATTCCTAAGTGTATTTAATTGGATTAATCCATTCTATTTGATGCAGACAATTGGCTATTCAGCATTTGATACACCATTAATTATTAGTAATATTGTAACACCACTTGTGTTCGCTGTAGGTAATTATTTCTTAGGCTATTTAGCTTTTGTAAAAAAGGATATAAAATAACAGGATTCAGTATGAATCTTGTTTTTTTGTTGCTAATTTATATGTAATATAAAAATGCTTAATTATGTAATCGTTATCATAAGTAAATATTCTTGTAAATAAAATTGAAGTAATATATAATAAAAATCAGTAAAAGAACTATTTAATTTAAGAGGAGGATTTATTAATTATGCCATTAGTTAACGCAAAGGATATGATGCAAAAAGCAATGGAAGGACACTATGCCGTAGGTGCTTTCAACATCAATAATCTAGAATGGACAAAAGCTATTTTACAAACTGCACAGGAGTTAAAATCACCAGTTATGCTTGGTGTTTCTGAAGGTGCAAACAAATATATGACAGGATACAATGTAGTTGCTGACATGGTAAAGGCAATGATCAAATCAATGAACATTACTGTACCAGTAGCATTACACCTTGATCATGGTACTTATGAGGGAGCTCAAAAGGCATTACTTGCAGGTTATTCTTCAGTAATGTTCGATGGTTCTCACTATCCACTAGAGGAGAATCTAGAAAAGACTAGAGACATCGTTGCTAAAGCACATTTCTTAGGTGCTACAGTAGAAGCTGAGGTAGGTACTATCGGTGGCGAAGAAGACGGTGTAATCGGTCGTGGTGAGGTTGCTGATCCAGAGGAGTGCTTCACATTAAAGCAAACTGGTATTGATATGCTAGCAGCAGGTATCGGTAATATTCATGGTAAGTACCCTGCAAACTGGCAAGGTCTTGACTTCGATGCATTAAAGAAGATTAAGGCACGTGTTGGTGATATTCCACTAGTATTACATGGTGGTACAGGTATTCCTGAGGATATGATTAAGAAGGCTATATCTTTAGGTGTATGCAAGATTAATGTAAATACTGAATGTCAATTATATTTCCAAGAGGCTACAAGAAAGTATATTGAAGCTGGTAAGGATTTAGAGGGCAAGGGATTTGACCCAAGAAAGCTTTTAGCACCTGGTACAGAAGCAATCAAGGAAATCGTTAAGATTAAGATGGAAATGTTTGGTTCTGTTGGTAAAGCTGAATAAAACAAAGAATGGGACGAGTATTCGTCCCATTAATTAATTATATTGGAGGAAGAAAGAAAATGAGAATTGCATTAATTAACGAAAATTCACAGGCAGCTAAGAATGAATTAATTTATAATACATTAAACAAGGTTGCTACAAAATATGGTCATACTGTAGATAACTATGGTATGCTAAACGCTGATGATAAGCCATTAACATATGTTCAAAATGGTTTATTAGCTGCAATATTATTAAACTCTAAGGCTGCAGACTTTGTTATCACTGGCTGTGGTACTGGTGCTGGTGCTATGCTAGCATTAAATTCATTCCCAAAGGTATTATGTGGTTTAGTAGTAGAACCATCAGATGCTTACCTATTTGGTCAAATTAATGATGGTAATGCAATTTCTATGCCATATGCTAAGGGCTTTGGTTGGGGTGCTGAATTAAATCTTGAGAATGTATATGAGAATTTATTTAAGGCACCATTTGGTGGTGGCTACCCTAAGGAGAGAGTAGTACCTGAACAAAGAAATAAGAAGATTCTAGATGGAGTAAAGGAAATTACTCATAGACCTATGATTGAAATCTTGAAGGAAATCGATAAGGATTTCTTACTAGAAACAATCGATAGACCTACATTTAGAAAGTATTTCTTCGAAAATGCTAAGGATAAGGAAATCGTTGATTTCATTACTAATGTATTAAAGTAATATAATTATTAAGCCTATCATTTTTTGATAGGCTTTTGTTCTCTAATTATGTGTAATTATGGTTAATTTTAGATTATCTTTATTTTTTTATACATATAATGTATAATACTTTCTAAGGAATTGATAATATGATAAATAGGGTAAAAGAATTTATTAATAACAATCAATTTAATATAGACAATAAGGTAATATGTGCGGTATCTGGTGGAGTTGATTCCGTAGTATTGATTTATATCCTTAAGAAATTAGGGTATGATGTAATACTTGCTCATGTTAACCATAATGTAAGGGCTGAATCGAAGCTTGAGGAAGAAAAAATGTGTGAGTTTGCTAAAACACTCAACGTTCCATTTGAGCTTTTAGATTACCACTTTGATGGTAATGGTAATTTTGAGGCTTCCGCAAGGTGCGCAAGATATCAATTCTTTGAGGATTTATGCCATAAGTATGATACTAATATTATCGCAACAGCCCATCATTTAGATGATCAGCTTGAGACAGTATTAATGAAAATAATGGATGGCTCTAATCTATACGGCTATGGTGGTATTGCGCTACAATATGATAATTCTAGATATAGAGTTGTTAGACCATTGCTTTGTGCTAATAAGGAAGAAATATATAAATTCGCTAAGGATAATGAATTAATATATTTTGAGGATTCATCTAATGGCTCAGATTTATATTTAAGAAATAGAATTAGACATAATATAGTTCCATTATTAAGAAATGAATGTAATGATATTTATGATAAGATATCTAAATATTCAATTATGGTTCATGAGGCATTTGATTTTATTAGATCATTAAGTATTAAATATTTAGATAACAATAATGATGTTATTGATATTAATACATTTAATGAAAAGGATATAGCCCTAAGAAAGGATATCATATCCTTATTATTAGAAAGGTATTATATCAATAGAAATAACAATATTATCAATGATATATTAGTATTTTTAAAGGAAAATGATGGTTCAAAATCATTAAAATTATCTGATGGATACCTGATGTATAGAGAATATAATAGAGCCTACATCAGTAAGGAAGAGATTTATGATATTCCATCAATTTCATTAAATGTTAATGAAGTTAAAATTTTTGATGGTAAGTATACGTTTTATTTTTCAAAAAATATGCCGTTATCTAATGCAAAATATATCAAGTTATGCTATAATGATATAAAATTACCGCTTGTCGTAAGAACGAAAAAAGATGGTGATTTTATATCCCTTGAATCTGGTATAAAAAAGGTATCTAGAGTCTTGATAGATAGAAAGGTGCCTAAACGAATTAGGGATAGTGTACCAGTTATAGCTGATAGGGATAACAATATTTTATGGATCTATAATTATTTAAAGAGTAATGAGGTCTATAAAATGAAAAATAATGCAGATATTTATCTGGTAGTTGAGGAAAAGAGTTATGATTAATGATATTGAGAAGGTTTTTGTAACCGAAGAAGAGATTAAAGAGCTTACTAAGAGAGTTGGTCAAGCAATCAACAAGGATTACAAGGATAAGGATCCACTTTTTATCGGATTATTAAAGGGATGCTTACCATTTATGTCTGATTTACTTAAGTATGTAGACATAAAGTGTTCAGTTGATTATTTAAGATGCTCATCTTATGCAGGTACACATTCTGTTGGTACAATAACAATTAAGGGAGATGTTCCTAATGTTAAGGATAGAAATGTTATCATTATTGATGACATCCTTGATTCAGGAAGAACAATTAACGCTGTAAGAAATTTATTATTACAGAATGGGGCTAAGACAGTAGCAATTTGTGTTATGCTAGATAAGCCTGAGGGAAGAGTTGTTAATATTAATCCAGAATATGTTGGAGGCTTAGTACCTGATGAGTTCGTTGTAGGCTATGGTCTTGATTATAATGAGCATTACCGTAATCTACCATTCATTGGTGTATTAAAAGAGGAGATATATTCTAATAAGTAATTAATAAGTAATAAGGAGAGATTTAGATGCAAAATAACGAGAATAAAAATGGTCAAGCACCTAGAAGAAAATTTGACCTGATGTTTTTATTAGTAGTTATTATCTCAATTGTTGGTGTTATTTTCCTAATTAACTATATCGCAAGAGATAGAGCAGAGGTATTAAGCTATAATACATTCGCTGAAATTTGCGAAAATGGTACTATTAAGAATAATACTGTTACAGCAAAGCCTGTAGGTGGAGATAATTATTTACTATATACAATTTCTGGTCAGTATACAGCAGGTAATACAACTAAATCATTTAGTGTTGTTGTTACATACGATACAGTAAAGGAAATTCAAACAGGTGTATTTAAAGTAAATAACGTAACACCAAAGCTAACACTTAAGATGGAAACAATAAGTGATAATCTTTGGTTATCATTATTAATATCATTCATTCCATATTTAATTATTGGAATTGTAATGTATATATTATTTAGAAACCTATCTAGAATGCAGGGTGGTGGAGGCGGAGCATTTGATTTTGCTAAGTCAACTGCCAAGCTTTCTAAGGGTAAGACTGTAACATTTAATGATGTTGCTGGATGTGACGAGGAAAAGGAAGAGCTTGTTGAAATTATAGACTTCCTTAAGAATCCTAGAAAATATAATGAAATTGGAGCTAAGATACCTAAGGGCGTATTATTATTCGGTCCTCCAGGTACAGGTAAGACATTACTTGCAAAGGCAGTAGCCGGAGAAGCAGGTGTACCATTCTTCTCAATTTCAGGTTCAGATTTCGTTGAAATGTTCGTCGGTGTTGGTGCTTCACGTGTAAGAGACATGTTCAAGACAGCAAAGGATAATGCACCTTGTATTATCTTCATCGATGAAATTGATGCCGTAGGTCGTCAGCGTGGTGCTGGTATGGGTGGAGGTCACGATGAGCGTGAGCAAACATTAAATCAGCTATTAGTTGAAATGGATGGTTTTAATGGTAATGCAGGTGTTATCGTTATGGCTGCAACAAACAGACCAGATGTACTAGACCCAGCATTATTACGTCCAGGACGTTTTGATAGACAAATTACAATCGCAAACCCAGATGTTAAGGGTAGAGAGGCAATCCTTCGTGTTCATGCTAGAAATAAGCATTTAGATCCTAGCATTAAATTTGAGGATATTGCTCAAAGAACTCCAGGCTTTAGTGGAGCTGACCTAGCTAATATCTTAAATGAGGCTGCATTACTTGCTGCAAGAGATAATCGTAAGGTTATTAATACTCAGGATTTAGATGAGGCTACAGATAGAGTTATGATGGGTCCTGCTAAGAAGAGTAGAGTAATCTCTGCTACAGAGAAGAATACTATTGCTCATCATGAGGCTGGTCATGCCGTAATTGGTTTAAAGCTTGATAATGCAAATATTGTTCAAAAGGTTACAATCATTCCTCGTGGTCAAGCTGGTGGATATGCATTAATGCTACCAGAGGAAGAAAGATATTTAGAGACTAAGCAATCATTATTAGATAGAATTACTGGTTATTTAGGTGGTAGAGTATCTGAAGAAATTAATTTCGGTGAAATCTCTACAGGTGCTTCAAATGACTTTGAGCAAGCAACTAAGATTGCTCGTGCAATGGTAACTCAATTTGGTATGAGTAATTTAGGTCCTATCACATATGAGCAAAATGGTGGAAGTGTATTCCTAGGTAGAGATTATCTAAAGGAAAAGAACTTCTCTGACCAGGTAGCTTTAGAAATTGATAAGGAAGTAAGAAATATCGTTGAGGAATGCTACGAAAGAGCAAGAAAGGTTTTATTAGATAATTTAGATCTATTAAAGACTATTGCTAATTACCTAATCAAGGTTGAAACATTAACTAAGACTGATATTGATGAAATTGAAGCAACTGGTCATCTTTCTTGGTATGACAAGAAGGAAGAAGAAAAATTAGCTCAAGCAAAGGCTAAGGAAGAAGCTAAGAAGCTAGAGGAAGAAAAGCCTCAAGAAGCTGAAGCTACTGATGCTAAGGAGTGCAAGGAATTAGAAGATAATTCTAATGAAAAGAATGAGGAAGCTCAAGAAGCACAACCATCTGATGATTCATCAAAGCCAGAAGATAATAAAGAAGAATAATGAGATTAGATAAATATTTAAAGGTTTCAAGGCTTATCAAAAGAAGAACTGTAGCTAAGGAGGTTGCAACCTCTGAAAGAATATTAGTTAATGGTAAGCTTGCTAAGCCATCTAAAGAGATAAAGGTATCTGATATAATAACTATTGAGTTTGGTACGAAGATAGTAAATATTAGAGTACTTTCTATCGATGAAAAAACTAAAAAGGATTTATCATCTACAATGTATGAATTGATAGATGAAACAAAGAAAATTTAACAGAAGGGAGGATAAAATATGAAGGAAGCATCAAAAATCATGTATCTTATTGGTAAGATTTTTAACATTATTGCTTTAGTGTTTACAGTATTATTCCTTGTTCTTCCTATTGTTATGATTGCAATGCCAGACAAGCTTTATGAGCAACAAAAGGCTATCGATACTAATAAGCTTTCAGTTGAACAAATTAAGGCACTAGGTGTTGGTTTATTAGTAGCTGTTATTATTGCTATAATCCTATTAATAGTTGCTATCTGCTTAGCAACATATGCTAAAAAGAAGCTTAATAATAATGTTAAGAATATTGCACCACATGTTATTATGATTATCATTGGAGTATTCGCTAGTATATTCTATTTAATTGGTGGTATTCTAGGTTTAATTGCTGAGGAGCAGGAAGCCACTCAAACAGAATAAAAATGATGATGAGGAATGTAATTCCTCATTTTCTTTTTGTTTAATATAGATTATAATTAAATTAAGAAATTCGATTGGAGGAAATAATTATGGGTAAGGTATATTTAGATTGGGATACAGCATATAAATTTATAACAGATGCGTTTGTAGGCTATGGTGTTCCTTTGGAGGATGCTAAGATTTGTACAGATGTATTATTAGAATCAGATAAAAGAGGAATTGAATCACATGGCTGTAATAGATTTAAGCCTATTTATATCGATAGAATAGTAGATGGTATTCAAAATCCTATTACTAATTATGAAATAATAAAGGAAACTGAAACAACAGCCGTCGTTGATGGACATGATGGTATGGGTCAGGTTATTGGCTATAAATCTATGCAAATGGCAATTGATAAGGCTAAAAAGTATGGTATGGGTATGGTTGTAGTTAGAAATTCATGCCATTATGGTATAGCTGGATATTATGCATCGATGGCTGCGAAGGCTGGATGTATCGGTATTACAGGTACTAATGCACGTCCTAGCGTTGCACCTACATTTGGTGTTGAGGGTATGTTTGGAACAAACCCTTTAACAATTGGTATTCCAACTGATGAGGAATTTGATTTTGTAATCGACTGTGCATCATCAATCACTCAAAATGGAAAGATTGAATATTATGAAAGAATCGGTGAGGATGTTCATCCTGGAACTATAGTTGGATTAGATGGAGAGCCTGTAACAGGTGATGCTGGTGTAGCTCTAAAGAAGATTAGAAGTGGAGAGGCTGCACTTACTACACTTGGTGGTATCGGTGAGGCATTAGGTGGATATAAGGGCTTTGGATACGCTCTTGCTGTAGAATTATTATCAGCTTCCCTTCAGGATGGTAATTATGGTAAGGATTTAAATGGAAAGGATAAGGATGGTAAAAAGGTTCCTTATCATTTAGGACATTTCTTTATCGCAATTGATACAAACCATTTCCTAGGTGAGGATTTATGTAGAAAAAAATCTGGTGATATCATTAGAGCTATTAGAGCATCTAAGAAGGCACCAGGTGCTGAAAGAATATATACTGCAGGTGAGAAGGAATATTTAGTATGGCAGGAAAGAAAGAATAAGGGTGTTCCTATTTCTGAGCCTGTACAAAAGGAAATGAGCCAGGTTAGAGATTCCTTAAAGCTTAAATATGTATTCCCTTGGGAAAAATAAAAAGCCTATTTCTAGGCTTTTTTCGATAGCTTAATGACTATTCTATTAATCTTATCGATTAATTCGGGTAGAGTTGCTTTGATTTTACCCTTTAGGTAATCAACGATTGTATATACAATACCATTTGTAATAATAGTTATTTCTGTTAATCTAGTTGTATCATCATCAGATATGGCTTCAAGTCTCATATCTTTATTTAATCTTTCAACACAAATAGTTTTAAGCTTATCTATATAACTACCAGATACATCTGCACATAATAACATACTGTAGATTTCTTTGTTCGCATCAAATGACTTTATAAGAGCTTCGATAAAACGAATGAAATCTGTATGTTCACTTGTTATATTCTCGTTAAAGGCAGCTTCGATTAGATGAACAATTTCTTGATCGAATTCTTCACCTACAGCGTAAATATCTTGGTAGTGACAGTAGAATGTAGATTTAGATATATGTGCTCTTTCTACAATTTCTTTTACTGTAATTTTAGAGATATCCTTTTTTTCCTTAATAAGGTTTGCAAAAGCAGTTCTTATTAATCTCTTAGAACGTTGTACGTTACGGTATTCTGCCATAATTAACACCCCTTACAACTAGATTATAACATATTTATCTAAAAGCACAATTTTTTTATTTTTACTAGTAGGAGATGAAGCTATGTTTAAGAAAAAATCAAAAACGATAGAATGGGATAGAGAGAATCTAATACCTATAATTCGTAAATCTATTTGTACTGGTGAGGCTGTAGTTGGCTTTAAAAATAAGAATACTAGAGAATTTATGGAAATAATGCTAATTACCGATTATACTGATTTAGAAAAATTCGTTAAGATGTATGGAATAGAAGAGGAAATAAAGACAGAATATTAATGATATTATCATTAATTTATGATAAAATTGACAATAAGAGGAGG
>JAEELU010000083.1 GCA_016282815.1 Acholeplasmatales bacterium | reverse complement strand
AGGGGATTAATTCCTTATTAATAACATATACCTTTTTTATAAGTGTCCTTGACATTGGGTACATATTAAAAGATGGTTAGCCCTTATTTATTATATATAAAAAGATAATAAAAAAAGACATCATAGATGATGTCATTAATTACACAATGGGGCGCATGACAAGATTCGAACTTGCGAATGACGGAGCCACAATCCGCTGTGTTAGGCCTCTTCACCACATGCGCCATATAGGCGTGCAATACATATTATACTTAAAAATATTTATTTGTAAAGTGATAGTGTTGAAAAAAAGTAAAAAAATGATACAATATCAATTGGTTACGTTTTTTTGAAAGGGTGTTAAAAATGGTTAAAACAATAGGTAAAATTTTATATATTGCCATAGCCGCAATTGTAGCCGTAATGTTCGGTGTATTAAACTATAATACAAGTGCGGATGAAGCATATACTCAATATATAGCAAAGGCAGATAAGGGTGAAAATTCTGAGGATATTATTTATGCATTCTCATCATTCCAGCTACCTTATGATAAGACTCCTTATGCAACTAAGAATAGTGGAACAAAGAATTCTAGAAATCTATATACAAATGATGTATCTGTATATGGATCAATCAACCAAATAAATGTTAAGTATTATGAGAAGGCTGAGGATACAGAGGCTACTAAAACATTCGCTTCTGTAGAATTTGTATATTATGTATTAATTAGATACCCAGAATATACACGTACTAATTCAGCTGATCAATCAGCCATATCAAACCAAACAGGTATAAGATTCTATAATGCTGATAATTCAAAATATTATGATTATCATTTTGTAGTATCTAGTACAATTAATAAAAATGATTATGTAGAAAAGCCATTATCTAATATGGATGCTATAATGAAGAATGCTAGAACAATGACTACTACATACATCAATACTAGATTTGATTATCATTTTATGCTAGCACCATTCTCTGAAACAATGATTTCATATATTAAGGAACAAATTGGTGGTAATGTTGCAAGCATTAATTTACTTGATAATGAGGGTAAGACTGTATATGATACAAACGTTACTGCAAATTTAAATTTCACTCAACAATTCTTTACTGATTTAGCTCCATTTAGAGATGCATTCCATACATATCAGAATACAACTGATGATAAGGCTAAGGAAGATGCTAAGAATTATATCAATAACTTTAAGCTATCTGATATTAATACTGCAAAGGGAACTGATTATAAGGAAGGCTTAAGAAAGGATGAAATCTATAACGCTAGTTTAGTTTGGAGAACTATCGGATTTGTATTCCTATTCGTAATTTCATTCGCGTTAATCTATATTTTATTCTTCCATTTCTCATTAATTAAGAGATTAGTATTTAGAAGAAGTACTTCTAAAACAAGATATGTTCCTAACAAGGTTGATAAGGATAGAATGTATCAGCCAAAGAATAAATCTAATGTTATTAATGGTAAGGCTAAGGATGTAACACCTAAGGCAGAAGAAAAGAAGCCTGTTGAAGAGGTAAAGGAAGAGCCAAAGACAGATTTAGGTAATCAGGAAGCTGAAATAACAGATGATGTAAAACCAAATGAGGGTAATAATGAGGAGGCATAATTTGCCTCCTTTCTTTAAAATTAAATGTTGACAAATGATAATTAATTGTATACAATAGAATTGTAAACTATTAAAAAGGAGGTATCATATGTTTGATTGTGCTATAATTGGAACAGGTCCTGCAGGTATGGAAGCTGCATTAACATTAAAGAATAGAAATAAAAGCTTTATTTTAATTGGTCCTAAAACAAGTAGTGAGAAGGTATATAAGGCTCATGAAATAAAAAACTATTTAGGATTGCCTAATATTAAGGGTGAGGATTTCTCTAAAGCATTCCTAAATCATTTAGATGCGATGAATATCAAAATTACAGATGATAAGATTGCTCAAATCTACGATATGGGTGATTATTATGCACTACAGGGTAAGGAAACTCAATATGAGGCTAAATCTATTATTATCGCTACAGGTGTTAGAATGGATAAGCCAATTAAGGGTGAGGATGAGCTTTTAGGTAATGGTATATCATATTGTGCAACATGTGATGCCATGCTATATAAAAATAAGGATATCGCTGTAATAATCGATAGCCCTGATGAAATGGATGAGGTTAATTTCCTATCTGAGGTTGTTGGAAGTATTAAGCTATTCCCAGTATTTAAAAATGAATTAAATACTGAAGGTAAAATAGAAATAATAAATGAAAAGCCTATCGAATTTATCAAGGAAGATAAAAAAAGAGTAGTTATTACTGATAGTAATAGGTATAATGTAGATGGAGTATTCATTTTAAGAAAGGCAGTTCCATTATCATATTTGATCTATGGAATTGAGCTTGATGGTAGCCATATTAAGGTAAATAGAATGATGGAGACCAATTTAAGAGGTGTCTTTGCCTGCGGTGATGTAGTAGGTAAGCCATATCAATATATTAAGGCAGCAGGAGAAGGAAATGTTGCTGCGATAAGTGTAGTTAGCTATTTAGATGAATTAAGGAGGATGGAAAATGGAAACTAATTTAACTTTAAATGATTTAAAAGCAATGAAGGGTGTAGCTGTTATTGATTTAAATGCTACATGGTGTGGCCCTTGTAGAATGCTAAAGCCAGTTTTAGAAAAGCTTGAGGGCGAAATTACTGATGTAAAATTCTATGGTGTAGATGTTGATGATAATGAGGATATTGCAGCTCATTTCAATGTATCAAGCATCCCATGTGTAATCGTAGTTAAGGATGGCGAGGAGGTCTCAAGATCTGTAGGCTTTAAGCCATACGAGCAAATGAAGAATTTCATCAATCAAAGTAAGTAAAAACTAGAATGGACGCTGATAGCGTCCTTTTCTTTTTATACATAAATAATGTCTAATTTAAAATTGAATACTTTTTATTTTAATGATAAAATAAAAATAGATTTTTGAGGTGATTACGATGGGGAAAACAAGTGCTACAATTAAGCTAATTCAGATATTATCTGCGAGAAATACCTATATAAGCAGTAATGAGCTTGCGGAAATATTAGAAACTAATCCAAGAAATATCAAGGAATATATCAAGGAAGCCGAGGAATGTGGATATGTTATAGAATCCATTAAGGGACTTTATGGAGGCTATAGATTAAATAAAGCATCTATAATGCCATCAGTAAAGCTAACTGAGGAGGAAAAGGAATCTCTAATTAACGCAAAAGCCTATATTACATCACAGCCTGATTTCGAGGGTAAGAAAGAAATGGAGCTAGCACTAGGTAAGGCATTATCTGATTATGTTAAGGATAATAGTATTTCACCTATAACTATGATTGATAGATTCCCTCTACAAATGGATAAGGTAGAGCTTCAAAGAAGATATGGCCTATTTATGGAGGCTATAGAGGGCTTATATAAGGTTGATATAAGCTATAGAGGCCAAAAGGGCAATGTAAAAAGCCATGTGATTCACCCATATAAGGTATTTATTTATAACGGATGCTGGTTTGTTTTAGCATTCAATGAAACAGTAAATGATGTTGGATATTTTAAATTTAATAGAATAGATGATTTATTTGTTACTAGAAATCATTTTACTATATTAAAAACATTCGATGAAAAGGATTATCTAGATGAATATTCAATGAAGAAGAATGGTGATTTTTACCATGTTAAGCTTAAGGTTACTAATATGAATACAGTAATGAATGAAAGAATATATGGTAAGAATCAGCATATAGAGGAAATAGATAATAAAAATCTAATATTTGATTGTGATATGCAAAATAAGGATATGATATTATCATTTGTATTATCACTTGGTAAGAACGCTACAGTTCTAGAGCCAGAATGGCTTATAAATAATGTTAAAAATGCATTAGAAAAGATGATGGAAAACTATGAAGGAAATTAAAACAGTATTTTTTGATTTTAATGGAACAATTTTAGATGATATGGATTTATGCTTAGGTTTACTAAATGATTTATTAAAAACTCAAAATAAGGAACCTGTAGATATGGATTATTATAAGCACATATTTACCTTTCCTATAAAGGATTATTATTCAAGAGCTGGACTAAATTTTGAGATTGAATCATATGAATCTATGGCTAATAAATTTATTGATAGATATAAGAAGGGATATTTAGATTGTAAGCTATATCCAAATACTAAGGAAACCCTAGCCTATTTAAAGAATAAGGGTATTAAGCTAATATGCTTATCCGCTACAGAATTAAATATGCTAAAGGAACAGCTTAAATATTTTGGAATAGTAGATTATTTCGATGAAATATTAGGCATCAATGATATTTATGCTAAATCAAAGGATGATATAGCCTTAAATTATATCAACAATAATGATATAGATAAGAAATCTACTATTATTGTGGGTGATACCCTTCATGATCATGAATGTGCAAATCTAATGGGTATTGAGGCAGTATTAACCTATTCAGGCCATCAGGCAATAGATGTATTAGAGCCTGCAGGTACTACGATTATCAAAAATATTAGCGTATTAAAGGAGTTATTATGATTATAATAAAAGAAGATTTTCAGGATTTTGACACATTAGAATATCCATATGATCATTTTCATACTGCCCTAGGTGAATATCATCATATTAAGCATGATGGCTATTATGGAAACTTTTATGACCCAATTCCTTTGCATCAGTGGAGAAGCCTAGATGGAAGCTGGCTAATCACTGAGGAGGATGGTAAGAAGTTCCTAGAACAAAATAGAGGAGATAACACAAAGGGTGCGTTTGTTAATTGTTACCCAACTTTAACACACAAGACTAGACTATATTCATCATATACAATAGAGGTAGAGCTACGCTTATTTGAGTTATCTAATTATGCTGGCTTTGGCTTTAATTATGTAACATCAAGAAATAATTACTTCGTTGGTATAAAAAAAGGTAAAATAGCCCTAATTAGACGCTTTGAGGAATCACTTACTGAGCTGGAAACAAAGGATATATCATTTGATATTTATGATACATTCAAATTAAAAATAGTAGTTAATCGTAAATGCTTAGTTTATTTAAATGATGAGCTTGTATTAAGCCATGATATAGGATTAATTAGGGGTGGCAAGATAGCATTTATTTCTAAATCATTATGTAGATATTCTAATCTAATTGTTAGTATGACTGACTCTGAATATGAGGAGCATTTATCAAATTTAAAGCATGAAGAAGAAAGAATAGAAGAAAAAAGAAGTAAGTATTCAAAGCTTGAGTGTATTAAGAAAATAAGCCTTGGTAAATCAGGCACAGGTAGGCAGCTTCGTATTTGTACAATTGATGGTAAGGCATATTTCATATTTGCCCAGCATCAAAAAAGGTATATTAGAGATTCTTTTGCACATATATCATCATTATCATTATTTGATATCGATGGTAATAAGATATGGACTATAGGAGAGCCTAATAATACAAGGGATAATACATTAATTAGCTGTGATTTACCATTTCAAATAGCTGATATTAATAATGATGGTAGATTAGAGCTAATATATGCCATGAACTTTGAGGTAATAATAATTGATTTATTAACTAAAAAGCTAATAAAGAAGATGAAAACACCTATTATAGATGGTGATCCACTTGTTAAGGATGAGCCCTTTTATAGATTGAATGTTGATGCTATAAGGGTAGCTGATTTTGAGGGATTAGGCTATAAGGGTGATTTCATAATAAAGGATAGATATCAAAATGTTTGGGCCTATAACAAGGATATGGAATTAATATTTAGATATCATCATAAAAACACTGGTCATTTCCCATATATATTTGATTATAATAATGATGGTAGGGATGAGCTATTAATAGGCTATGATTTAGTAGATTCAAAGGGTAATATAATATGGAGTCTACCTATGAATAGTGATCATACTGATGAAATAATATATTGTAAGCTAAATAAGGATGATGATTATAAATTCGTTTTAGCATCTGGTAATGAGGGAATGAATATCATCAATAGAGATGGAACTATATTCAAGCATAACGAAATAGGTCATGCTCAAAGAATAAGTGTTGCTAAATATGATTTAGAAAAATCAGGATTACAAATAATGGCTACAGCCTTCTGGGGTAGTGATGGTATTATTTGTATATATGATTCAAAGGGTAATATATTAGATCAAATAGAAATGGAATCTAATGGTAGTGTTATATCACCTATTATGTATGATGGAATAAACACTTTAGCATTAACCCATTCTGATTATGATGGAGGATTACTTGATGGTGATTTAGATATGGTTGTTAAATTCCCAAATGATGGTCATCCTAATCTATCATGCGAGGTTTATGATATTGATTCTGACGGTATCGATGAGATATTATGCTGGGATTTAGAAAGCCTATGGATATATAAGGCAAGTGAGTTTACTAAGCCAAAAAAGACATATAAAAAATATCCTGATATGTTTTCTAATTATCGTGGTGAATATTTAATTTCAGATGAAGACATTTAATCTTGAAAAAGGTTATTATCTAGTTTATAATTATATAGAATTTTCTTTTTGTGGAGGATTAAAATGAAGTTAGTGAAGAGAATAATTCCACTATTTGTAATCTTTGGATTCTTATTCATTCTTACAAGCTGTGGATATAATTTTTATAATGATTTTAAGTCAAAGGGTGCTGAGCTTGAGAATGGTAATTCATTCGTAGTATTAACAGCTGATGAGGTTAATAAGAAGAGAGAGGATAAGAATGTTGAATTCGTCATTATCATCGGTTCTTCAAATAATGAAAACTCTGTTACAGCAATATCAAAGATTCAAAATGAATTTGATACTATCGGCTACAAGGGTGTTTGTTATTTCGTAAATGCTCAGGAAGCTATCAAGTATCAAAGCAAGGGTGCTGAATTAACAAAGGCTTTAGGTGTTAAGAGTATTAACCCAGGTACAGATGGTATTATCTTTGTAGAATATAATAAGAGTGGTAGTGTAGTATGTGATTCATCTAAGAAGGATGAAGCATCTAAGAAGTTCACTCAAAATGGTTCAACATTATCAGCTAGAGCAATTGCTGATTACATCGCTGAATATTTCCCAGTAGAAGCTTAAATTTAAGCTTCTTTTTTTAACTGGATAATTATTTATAAAATAATTATAATTAAAATAGTGTTTTTTGTAGAAAAACACTTGTTTAATCTAGAAAACCATATTATAATAATTTTGTATTTTTTTTGGAGGGATTATTATGTTTCATAGTACAAGAGGAAAAGAGCTAGTAACTTCATATGAGGCAATTTTAAATGGTATCGCTAAGGATGGCGGATTATATGTAATTGATAAGATGCCAAAGGCTGATTATCATGATTATTTAAACCTATCATATCCAGAGCTAGCAAGTAAGATTTTAAATTTATTCTTTACAGAATTTGAATATGATGAATTATTAAATGAGATTAGCAATGCTTATAAATCATTTGATATTGATAGTGTAGTAGATTATAAGAAATGTGATAATGCATATTTCTTAGAGCTATTCCATGGACCTACACTTGCGTTTAAGGATTTAGCACTTGTTGTACTTCCTAGATTAATGAAGCTTTCTAAGGAGAAGATGGGTGTAAAAAGAAATATTACTATTTTAACTGCAACATCAGGTGATACAGGTGGAGCTGCCTTAAACGGATTTAAGAATATTCCTGGTATTTCTATTGCAGTATTATACCCTAATGGTGGTATTTCACCTGTTCAGGAAGCACAGATGAATTCATTTAAGGGTACAAATGCTAGTGTATTCGCAATAGAGGGTAATTTTGATGATTGCCAAAGCTTTGTTAAGGAATATTTCCAAAACCATAAGGAATTATCATTATCAAGTGCAAACTCAATTAATATTGCAAGACTTGCACCACAAATCGTATATTATTTCTATTCATATATTTATTTATTAAATAAGGGTGAAATTAAGGATGGAGAGGAAATATCATTCTCTGTTCCTACTGGTAACTTTGGTAATATCCTTGCTGGCTATTTTGCAAAGTCAATGGGATTACCTGTTAAGAGCTTAATTTGTGCTTCAAATAAGAATGATGTATTAACTGAATTCTTTAATAAGGGTGTTTATAATAAGAATAGACCTTTCTTTAGAACTAATTCTCCATCAATGGATATTTTGATTTCATCTAATTTAGAAAGATTTATTTATTATGCTAGTGGTGAGGATGAGGCTAAAACAGCTAAGCTTATGAGTGAGCTTAAGAATAATGGTAAATATGATTTTAAGAACCCATTTGATTATTTCTATGCATATTCAAAGAATGAGGATGAAACATTAGAGGTAATTAAATATGTTTATGATAACTATAAGTATTTAATTGATCCACATACTTCATGTAGCTATGGAGCATATTTAGATTATAAGAATAATACAAAGAATAATGAGAAGGTAGTAGTAGTATCTACTGCATCTCCATTTAAATTCCCTCAATCAGTACTTGCTGCATTTAATATTAAGGCAGATGAATCATTCGAATCTATTAATGTATTAAGCAAAGAATTCAAGCTTGAGATACCAAAGGTATTAAATTATCCTAAGTTTGAGCGTGACATTGTAAGCCTAAAGGATATTGATAATAAGCTTACAGAGGTAATAAAATGCTACGAATCAAAGTAGAAGCTACAAGTGCTAATTTATGTGTAGGCTTTGATACATTGGGAATGGCCTTAAATGTATATAATGAATTTACATTTGAGGAAAGTGATGATTTTAAATTTAAGGGTTTTTTAGAAAAGTATTCTAATATTAAAAATAATCTAGTTTATGATTCATATATATATTTATTTAAAAAGCTAAATAAGGAACCAATCCCTGTAACAATAGGCTTTAAGGGTGATATACCAGTTTCTAGAGGTATGGGCTCATCATCAAGCTTAATTGTTGCTGGAGTATTCGCAGCTAATCATTTTCTAGGTAATCCTTATACAAAGGATGAGCTATTTTCAGCTTGTGCAAATATCGAGGGACATCCTGATAATGTAGCACCTGCTATTTATGGCTCTTTAGTTGCAAGCTTCAAATACGAGGATAAATATTATCCTAATATTTACAATGTTTCAGATAAGCTAGCATTTGGTGTTGTAATTCCAAGCAAGCCAATTTCTACAGAAAAGGCTAGAGGTGTTATGCCTAAATGCTACAATAGAAAGGATATTGTAAATAATCTATCTAGAATAGTTAATATTCCAAGAGCCTTTGAAAGTGGCGATATAGAATTAATTAAAAAGCTATTTATCGATAAAATCCATGAGCCTTATCGTAAGAAGCTAATTAAGGAATATGATGAAATAAAGGAATTATTAGCAAATGATAATGTTGCTATAGCAATTTCAGGTAGTGGCTCTACAATTCTAATTGTTTCAAACAATTATGATTATGAGAATAAGCTATCAGGCTACAATTATAAAAGAGTAGCTGTTGGAAATGGTGTAGCTATTTCGGAGGAATAATATGGCAAATCATGAATATTTTATAATTCATAAAAAGGTATTACCTGATTATTTTGAAAAGGTAATTGAAATAAAGGAAAAAATATCTAATGGCTTAAATGTCAGTGAGGCATGTAAGGAGGTTGGATTAAGTAGATCTACCTTCTATAAATATAAGGAATTTGTTAATAGACCAAATGATGCTATAGGTAAAAGAATAATATTATCATTAAAGCTTGTTGACCTACCAGGCGTATTATCAAATATCCTAAATGATATTGCCTCTAGAAATGCTAATATTCTTACTATCAATCAGGAGCTACCAATCCATAACGTTGCTTTCGTAACATTAACTATTTCCTTAACAGATATGGATATATCTATTCAAGGCTTTGTTTCAGAGCTAAAGCAAATTAAAAATGTTCTTGATGTAATGCTTCTTGCTGTTGAATAAATTCTTATATTTTGGTATAATTTAAATGATTTTAAGGAGGATTCTATAATGGATGTTTTTGAGAAGGTAAAAAAGATAATTGTATCAGAGCTTAACTGTAGTGCTGATAAGGTTACAATGGATGCTAAATTAAGAGATGATTTAGGTGCTGATTCAATTGATGCAGTACAAATCGTAATGGAAGTTGAAGATGAATTTAAGATAACAGTTGATGATTCTCAGGCTGAGTCAATGGTAACTGTTGGAGATGTTGTAAAATATATCGAAAATAACTTATAGTAAACTGATGGAGCCAGAATATGGCTCCTTTAATTTTTAGGGGAGAATAAAATGGATTACGCTGATTTATATAATAAGTGGCAAAATGAAAAATACTTCGTAATCGATGGCGATAGACTAAAGGAGAAGCGCTACGTTTTTTCCTCTTTCCCTACAAGTAATCTATATGGCTTTCAAAACGGTAAAATAAGAGGTGCCGTTATTGGAGATGTACTTGCCAGATATCATAGATTACAAAATAGAAATGTATTATTCCCAATTGGATTTAATACATTATCACAATCTGCATTTATTGAATCAAGAAAATCAAGTAATGCCTTAAATGATGATATTCCAAAGCTATTCTATAATCAGCTATTAAGGCTTGGTGTAGGAATAGATTCTAATAAGGTTATTGATTTAAGAAAGAATGGATATATCTCTAATTTACAATTAAATTTTATTAATTTATATGAAAAGGGATATATTAAATATCATAACGCAATAGTAATGCAGGATGAAAAAACAAATAAGATATATGATTCTAATATTACAGGCTCATTAGCTAAAAAATCTATGAGGGTATTTGAGCTTGATGTTAAGGATATATTAGATAATATAATTTCAGATATTAAGGATTTAGATATAGATAATGAAATAAAAAATGAGCTTGTAGATTATTTTAAGCCTCATGATGTATTAAAAATAGAATTAAGCTGTAGTAATGGTAATGTATTACATATTGATATGGATAGCCCAGAATATTTAGGAGGAGTTGCCTATATATTCCTAAATCCAGAGCATATGAAAATAGAGGATTATGTATCAGTTGATGAATATGATTCGATTATGGATTATGTTAAAAATCCTAAAACATTATTCATGTATAGTGGTATTACAGCATTTAACCCATTAACAGGAGATAATATACCTGTATTTATTTCTAATTTATATAGTGCAGATATTTATTTAGGTATACCAAGCGTAAGTGATGAGGATATGACACTTGCAGAAACTGAAGGCTTTGAATATAGAGATATATTAGATGATAATATATTAATGAATTCAGACTTTTTAGATGGTATGGATATTAATAGTGCCCATAATGCAATATTTGAAGCATTCACTAACGCTGAAATTGCTAAATGTGGTAAAGCCTATTTACATACATCTATATTAATTCATCAGCTAGATAAATTTGGAGCATTATTCCCATTCTTGGAATATAAGAATAATATTTCATCACTAGAGGATTATTTACCATTTAATTTCTCTAGCCAATTTAGACCAATATTATCCGCTGATGTAAAAATACCAGGTAATGCAATAGATGGAACAATGGCATCTAATATATCAACAGGCCTCGCTCCATTAATATCAATTACCTATGATGAAATAGGCTTCGTAGAAGCCCTAACCTCAAGAGGTAATTATTTTGAGCTTGCAAACTTCCTACCAATTGATACATTAATAGTAGATAAGGATAATATTATTAATGAGCTATTAATGCCACTTGTAATATTTAATTTTATTAAGAAGGATTTCCCTGATTTAGAAAGACTCGCTAATAGAATATTAATAGTAGATAAGACACTTGATATTAAGCTTAATGATATCAAAAGAAGTAATAATAATTTAATTGATTTTGATAATATATTAGATAAGCATAATCCTGATGCTGTAAGATTATTTTCTTTAGCAAGCCCAATTAGTGAAAAGCTTATATTTAATGAATATATCATCGATGATTATGATTTATTCCTAAAGAAAATAAAAAATAGAATAATCAAATGTGACTATTCTATGGATAACGATATTAAATTTAATATATTCGCAGAGGATGCGAAGGATTTACTTGATAAATGTAAGCTAAATGAATATATCTCTTTAGTTGTTAGCTTTACTGAAAGTAATATATTTAATGCTGATTTTTCTAAGCATGATATATTAATTTATTTAAAGGTAGTTCATCCTATATTCCCATTCCTATCAGAGGAATTATATGAGGAGCTATTTAATGGCAGATTTTCTATCGTTAATGAGGGCTACCCTTTATAATACTTACCTTGATATAAATTATTATTTCTTAAATATTTATCGATATTATTCATTACGATAAATTTCTTACGAGTCCACATAGGCTCAACTAGATGATCAAGCTTAGCATCTGCCTGTAATCTATGGATTATTATATCATCCCTAAGATTAGCAATTTCAAGTGCTACAATTTCTACATATTCATCCATAGTTAATATATGGAATGGATTATTTTTATAATCATCGTACATTTTAGTATTATCAAGGAGAAGAAGTGAATGAATTTTAACTCCTTGAATATCTAAGCTATTGATGAATTTAATAGTATTAAGATTATCAGTAATAGTTTCATTTGGTAGCCCATTAATTATATGGGCTATTATTTCTATATTATGCTTCCTTAATCTATTTACTGTATCAACAAATTCATCATTAGTCATACATCTATTTATTAAATTAGATGTATCCATATTAGATGTTTGAAGCCCTAGCTCAATTGAGACTGGGACTTTTTTATTTAGCTCACCTAAATATTCAATGCATTCATCTGATATACAGTCTGCACGTGTAGCTATTGCGATACCTGCACATTTGTCACCTGCAAGATTAATAGCCTCCTCATATAGCCCCTTTAGCTCATCTAGAGGCTTATAGGTATTAGAATATGCCTGAAAATAGGGAATATATAATGAATCAGGCCATTTATTATCGATTATATCCTTAACAAGGGTGAATTGCTTTGCTATAGATATATCCTCATATTCACCTGATCCACCACTACAAAATGTACAGCCACCATAGCCCTTTTTTCCATCACGGTTAGGACAGGTAAAGCTTGCGTTAAGTGCTATTTTAGATACCTTTTTACCATATCTTTGTTTATAATATTCATTTAATGAATTATAAGGCTTAGCCTTAGTAAAATAGTTCATAAATACTCCTAGAATCTTACAATAATATCATCATCAAAATAAATAAAATTAATAAATTCCTTTATATGATTTCCCCATGTTTCCTCATTATGTAGTCCATTTACATCAACTGATAATCTGATTCTATTACCAAGTGATTTAAATGTATCAAATAATAGCTTAGAGGAATTAAGATATGTATCCCTTTGGTACATAGCATCAGATTCCTCCTTTTCGCCTACATATAGGAATATTTTTTTATTTATATCCTTATTATCCTTAATAAAGCTAATAAATTCCTCCTCAAATAGGAATGAGGCAGTAGAAAAGGCACCGATGTAATTGAATGAATTCTTATATTTAAATGCTAAATATATAGCAGTAGTAGCGGCTAGGGAAGAGCCATAGATAAATCTATGCTCAGAATCCTTATAGGTTTTATATTTTGTTTCTATAAATGGTATTATTGTAGAAATAAAATCATCACAAAAATTATGACATGTTTCAATATTTTGAGTTTGGTATTTTAATGATTCCTCATTTGTTAAATAAAATGGAGTATATTCATTTACTCTACCTAAATCAGTACCACTGTTATGTATGGCAACACCAAGAATTCTTTTATGTAAAAATTTAGCTGTGCTATTTAGAGCCTTAGTCGCTCTTATAGAACGACCAAAGGCTGCCTTAGAATCACTAAAGGCGTTTTGACCATCTAAAAAATATAGAGTATCAAAGGTAATACCCTCTCTATTCTTAGGTAGTGATATATCTAGCTTTATTTCTCTTTTAGATTTTGGTAAATATAATTTATAGCTTTCGTTCATAGAAATCACCTTATATTAATTATATAGGAAAAAGAAGAAGAAAAAAAGGATTAGAATATCTAATCCTTTTAAATAACTATGCTCTGTTGTAGAATTCGACAATTAGCTGCTCGTTGATTTCTGGTAAGAACTCATCTCTTTCAGGAACTCTTACGAAAGTACCAACTTGCTTATCAGCGTCAAATGATACATATTCAGGACGTGCAATCTTAGCCTCTAGGCTAGCCTTAACAATCTTAAGATCCTTAGAAGTTTCCTTCATAGAGATTGTTTGACCTGGCTTTAAACGGTATGAAGGAATATCGATCTTCTTACCATCTACTAGGATGTGGCCATGATTTACTAATTGACGAGCTTGAGGTCTAGTAGAAGCGAAGCCCATACGATATACTAGATTGTCTAAACGGCACTCTAGAGTCTTTAGGAAGTTAACACCTGTCATACCTGGCATCTTAGATGCTTCGTTGAAAGTCTTAACAAATTGCTTCTCAGATACACCATAAGTGAATCTTACCTTTTGCTTTTCAGCTAGCTGTAAACCATATTCTTTTTGCTTTGTGCGCTTTGCACCATGTTGTCCTGGAGCTGTCTTTCTCTTAACTAATTCCTTACCAGTTTCACTGATAGAGTAATTTAAACGACGAGAAACCTTCCAGCTTGAACCTGTGAATCTTGACATTTATATGTCCTCCTTAAAATATTATTATTTTTTTGGGGATAAACGTCCGGCTCTATCATTATAGGATATCTTAAATAAAATGTTCACCATCAAGCAGCGAAGGTTACTATTTAAACCATACGGCTTTAAGATATTAACTAATTGGATAGGGCTGCTGCCTTTTACCCACGCTCCGATATTATATCAAATAGAATTTGTAATTGCAATATATTTTTTAAATAGAAGTAGTATTATTTAAAGCATTACTAATAATATTAGCTATTTTCTCTAAATTATCCTTATCTATGTTATTAAATCTATTAAATATAGGTGAATCTATATCAAGTAATCCATATATTTCATTATTCATATAGATTGGAATACAGATTTCACTTCTTGAATTAGAATCACAGGCAATATGGCCCTTAAATTCTAATACATTATCTACTAGTATTGTTTTATTCTCCCTGATGCATGTTCCACAAACACCATTTCCTACCTTGATTTTAATACAGGCAGGCTTTCCCTGAAATGAACTTAGATATAAATAATTATCCTTTAATCTATAAAATCCTACCCAGTTAATGTTTTCTAGGTATTGATTTAATATGGCAGATGAATTAGATAGTATTGTAATATCATATTCATTTTTATCAATTAGAGATTCTAGCTCTAATATTAAATCATTATAATTTGTCATTTATTATCACCATATATATTATATATGAAAAATAAAATAAAAAAAGTAAAAATCTTTCTTGACATTAGATATAAAAATATATACAATATAGTCAGTTAGTCATGTCTAACTAATTATCAATTTCCTCTTATTGACTTTGTTTCTTTGTTTGATAATTATTAGATACTAACAAATTTAATCCCCTTGAAAAACGCCCAGGTGGCGTTTTTTCTAATTGTATAAATATTCAATAAATATTTATTGACACTGCATATGAATTAGTGTATACTAACAATGGTTAGTTTAAACTAACATCTATGTAAAAAGTAGATGTTTTAGAGAAAAGAAAAGTTATTTATTTAGAAGGTGGGATTGTTATGGAAAAGAAGCTTAGCGAATTTAAAATATACGAATCCGGTGTAGTTAAATTTGTTCAAGGCGAAGGAAGAGTTAGAAGAAGACTTTTCGATATGGGTATAACACCTGGTGCTAGTGTGATACTTAGAAAAAAAGCACCACTTGGTGATCCACTTGAAATCACATTAAGAGGATACGAGCTTACACTTAGAAAAGGTGAAGCTGATTTAATCCTTTGTAATATGGATGAAAAGGAGGAGAAATAATGAAGCACTTTGCGTTAGCTGGTAATCCGAACTGCGGTAAAACCACATTATATAATGCACTTACAGGCTCAAATGCTCATGTTGGTAACTGGCCTGGAGTTACAGTTGAAAAAAGAGAAGGAGATTATAAGAAGCTAGAGGAATTAATTTCTATAGTTGATTTACCTGGTATTTATTCATTATCTCCATATACACCTGAAGAGGTTATATCAAGAAGATTTATCGTTGATGATAAGCCTGATTGTGTTATTAATATTGTAGATGCTACAAACCTAGAAAGAAATTTATATTTAACAACTCAAATACTAGAAATGGATGTTCCTGTAGTAATTGCGTTAAATATGATGGATGTTGTAGAAAAATCAGGAGATACAATTGATATCAAGGCTTTAGAAAAGGCAATCGGAGTTCCTGTAGTTCCTATTTCTGCACAGAAGGGTACTAATATTGATGAGCTTATGGAGGTTGCTTATCAGGAATCTAGTAAGCCTAGAAAGGGATTTAGTGTATTATCTAAATCAAAGATTAGTGATTTTATTGATCAAATTACTAAATGCATGGAGGAAGAGGATGTTCCATCTCCAATGTATCATGCAATTAAATTCATTGAGGGTGACTTCATTGAGTCAACTCACTCTGAAAGAATCAGTAATATGGTTGATGAATATAAGAAGTCATTCAATGATGAGGTATTCGGTTCTGATTTAGAGGCATTAATTGCTGATGCTAGATATAATTATATTGTTGAAAATTACTCATGCCATAAGAAAAAGGTAGTAACTGATATTAAGGCAGAGAATAAGTCATATAAGATTGATAAGGTTCTTACTAATAAGTGGGCTGGTATTCCAATCTTCTTAGTAATATTATTCCTAATATTCCATTTTACATTCTCTACTAATTTATTCTATTTTGGTGGTTTATTCAAAAATGTAGCTCCTTCATTTGAAGGTAGTATATTTGAAGGATTGTTCTGGACAAGTGATGGTATTAATTCTCCAGGTGTAATCCTACAAAGCTTTGTAATAAATGTAACTGATTGGCTATCTAATCTTGCTAAAACAGGTCTTGCTAGTGCACCTGGATGGGTATCAGGATTCTTGGTTGATGGTGTTTTAGCTGGTGTATTTGCAGTATTATCATTCGTTCCACAAATATTACTATTATTCCTATTCTTCTCTATTTTAGAGGATACAGGATATATGGCACGTATCGCATTTATTCTTGATAGAATCTTTAGAAAATTTGGTTTATCTGGTAGAGCATTCCTTCCTATGATTATGGGCTTTGGTTGCTCAGTACCTGCAATGATTAATACAAGAACTCTAGCAGACGAAGAAGAAAGAATAGCAACAGTAAGAGTTATTCCTTTCTTCTCATGCGGAGCGAAGCTTCCAATTCTAACTGCTATAGCTGGTTGTATATGTCAAATGTTTAATTTCCCTAATGTTGATATTATTACTTATTCAATGTATGTTGTTGGTATAGCTACAGCGATAATAACAGTAATATTAATGAAGAAGACAGTAATGCGTGGAAAAACTCCTCCATTCATTATGGAGCTTCCTCAATATCATATGCCACAGCCTAAGTCATTAATGATCCATTTATGGGATAAGCTAAAGGGCTATGTTAAAAAGGCATTTACTATTATCCTTGCTTCAACAATTGTTATTTGGTTCCTACAAAGCTTTACATTCAGCTGGAAGTTTATTGAGCAAGCAGATCCAAACGGAATAGCAGATGATATTTATGCTGTATATGTTGAGGATCAAGCTAATATCGATAAGATTTCTGCAATTAATCCTGAATATGTTGACGATACTGGTGCAGTAGCTGTAGAGCTTGCTACAATAGTTACTGATTATAGTGAGAATACTGATACTACATTAGATGCTAAATACGAGGCTGTAATCAATGATGTATTCACTGAAGCTTTAACAGAATATAATGATGTAACAAGCGCTCCAGGATATCTTGATTCAGGTGATTCAATCTTAGCAGGTATCGGTAAGCTAATTACTCCAATATTCACTCCACTTGGATTTGGTTCACAGCTAAACGAAAATGGATGGGTATATGGTGTATCTGCAGTTACAGGTCTAATTGCCAAGGAAAATGTTATTGCTACATTTACAGTATTGTCTCAGGGTGTAACTACAGGTGAGATAATAGATGTTAATTCATATGTTGATTTATATACTATGGCTCTAGATGAGGAAGGAACATCTGCAGCTCTTACAACAGCTCGTGCAACAGGTATTTCTGGTGGTGGCTTCACAGGCTGGCCAGTATTAATTGCCTTCATCGTATTTAATATGACTACTATTCCATGCTTCGCTGCAGTTGCTACAGCACGTGGTGAATTAGGTAAGAAGAAGTTTAGAACAACTTTAATCTTCTGGTTAGTAACTTCATATTTAGCTGGATCAATGGTATATCTAATATTAGCTAGATGGTGGTTCTCATTCATATTCGCAGCAGCGTTTGCTTGTGTTGGATGTGGAATATGGTTGATTAACAGAAAGCGCGACCTTAAGGAGGCAGGTGTTATCGAATAATGGAATTAATAGAAATATTAGTTATCATATTCGCTGTTATAGTAGTATCACTAGTATTTGGTAGTGTGATTTATAAGAAAATCAAAGGTATACCACTTGATAGTGAATGTGCTAAATGTCATAGCAAGAAAAATGTTAATAAGATGCTTAATAATATAAGAAGAGAATTAGACGAGGAAAAAGCTAATTGTCATTGCCATTAAGCAATAATAAAAGAGTCGATTTTATTGAAATCGGCTCTTATATTTTATATTGTTTTCATTATACCAAGCTCAATTACCTTTACACATAAATCCTCAAATTCTATACCAGCCTTTTTAGCCTCAGTAGAAATATGTGAATATGGGGTAAGCTGTGGAAGTGAATCACATTCTATACAATTTATTTCATCATTAGTTACTATAAAGCTTACAACAGAATATGTTGATAATCCAACTAAGGCAGTAGCCTTTTCAGCAAGGCTCTTAAGCTTAGTATCTAGGCTATCAGAAATATCAGGAGGGCATCTCTTAGCTTTGATTTCAGTTAATGTATTTCTTTCTATCTTACTACAAAGAGGTAAAACCTCTAAAACTGGAAGTGCCTTACCATCAACTGTACTAACGATGAATTCTCTACCCTCTAGGTATTCCTCAACTATCGCAGTTATACTATATTTAAATGCTTCAACTAAAGCCATTAAATATTGATTATAATCTTTAGCTATTGTAATACCCTTTCTATTTGATGTTGTATTAGGCTTTACGATAACAGGATATTTTAATCCTCTATCCTCCGGCTTAATTACCTCATCTGTATTTCTAAGTAGGAAGCCCTTTGGAGTAGATATACCATTTTCAGTTAATATATCTTTAACAATCATTTTATTTGATGATATAGCACTAGAGAAGTAGTCAGAGCCTGTATAGTTTATATCTAGTAAATCAAAGGCTGCCTGAACCTTACCATTTTCTCCTGATTCACCATTAAGTGCGATAAATACTATATCACTTTGCTTACATATTTCGATTACATTAGGACCGAAGAAGCTATTTGATTGATCTGTACGACGCTTTTTAGCAGCCCATAGGTCAACCTCATCATCAGTTATTAGCTCAATAGGTACAGAATATTTATCAGGCTCTGAGAAAGGATCTATATTATCTAGCTCCTTTTCGCCGTAGCCCATGAAGGAATCTATAAGTATTGCATTATATCCCTTTTCCCTTAAGGCCTCTGTAACCATAAAGCCAGCATGTAGAGACATATTTCTTTTTGATGAAAGACCACCAGCTAAAACAGTGATATTTAAATTTGTAGGTAGTGTGAATTCCTGGCTTTCAACAGGAGTATCATTAACTATTAATCCTGTACCATCACTTAAATTAAGCTCACCAAGCATTCCCTTAACCTTAGTGATTATTTGTAGTAATCTTTGTACCTGCTCACGAGTTAAATCGAAGCCATATTTCTTTTTAGCGATTGATTGTACCTTTTTAACAACGATACCATTTACGTGTAATATTAGGAAATTAGATACATTTAAAATAGTATTAAGCTTATTTGAATTAACAAGCTCATCTACAGCATCTAATAGCTTAACTACCTCATTAGCGTTAAAGTATGTCATTATACCCTTGAATGCACCTAAGAATTCAGGGTTTTCCTTTGAATACTGAATAGTGAATGTTAATAGGTATGATGTATTATCTAGATATTCAGGGTCCGCAACCATATCGCATAGGAATGATATATAGTCAGAGGCAGTAGAATTGTCCTCTCCTATAGAGAATGCCTTTTCTACAAGTGTACCAACAAGCTTATTATTTCCGCTCCTGTGCTTATCATCAAATGCTGATCTAATCATACTGTTGATATATTTATTAAGAGCCTTCATTTCATCCCTTTGTCCATTAGGATTAACTCTTATTTCATAATTACCATCATCATCGAAATCGAAGAAGGTATTAGGGCAATGTGCCTCTGCGAAGCCTCCCCTACCATAATTATATCCAAGATAATATGTTCTTTTTCCAATATCATTCATTAGAATATTAACATAATCAAAATCTATATTGTTATTATCTATAACATTTTGTCTAGCAAGGATTTCCTTTTTATAATGGTCCATAAACTTATCAGAAAAGCCCTGACCATCAAATGATATACATCTATCTACTGTATCATTTAATATTGTTATATATTTAGCCTTATTTCCACCCTTAGAGTGACCTGTAATAGTTACAGTATATTGATTAAGCTTATATTTGTTATAAACCATTTTATACCACTCTAATGCGTTTATCTGCTGTAATGAATCAATCTGGTTAGCACCTAAGAAATCATCAATCCACTCATTTGTAGCTGTACCACGGAAGGCAACTACAGCCTCGTTGTTTTCATCACATATATAAACAACAGAGATACCCCCGCCTCCACCATAGGCAGAATCAAGGTGAGTTTCAATAACACGAGTATCAAGTAGCTTTTTATTTTTCCTGACTGCTTTAATTATGTTTTTCCAATCGATACCAGGCATATAGCTAGCATAATCAAAGTCATCCTCTATAGCCTCCATATCTATTTCATCAAGGAATTTACCAATAGTTTTTCCCTTTGCGTTCATAATAGATGATAGAGGATATAAATTAGCCATATATGTTAAGTTTTCTAGTAATAAAACCTCATCGATTTTAAATAGCATAATAAATCACCCTTGCGTCAAAACATTATAATTATTTTACCACACTATTTTGATTTATCAAAATATGAATAAAGAAAAAATAATATTTTTTTTGTAAAAAATTATATTAATGATATAATTGTGTCGTGATAATATGGTAAAGATAGATTTAATTACTGGCTTTTTAGGAGCTGGAAAAACTACATTTTTAACTAAATATGCTAAATACCTTATTTCTTTAGGTGAAAAGGTATGTATTCTTGAGAATGATTTTGGAGCTATAAACGTCGATATGATGCTTATATCTGATCTAGATTGTGATAGAGAGATGATAGCGGGTGGCTGTGATTATGATTGTCATTTAAGACGCTTTAGAACTAAATTGATTAGTATGGCTATGAGAGGCTACACAAGAGTGATAGTAGAGCCATCAGGAGTATATGATACTGATGAATTCTTTGATACATTATATGATGATACATTATCATCATTATATGAAATAGGTAATATATTCTGTGTTTATGATATTAATACAAAGAATCTATCCTATGAATCAAGATATATATTAGTTAGTGAAGCATCATGTGCAGGAAAGCTAATAGTATCTAAAAGAAGAAATAAGGAATTATTAGATTTAAAATATTTAAATTCTATAATGAAGGAATTTAATTGTATTAGAGTATTTAAAAATGATGATATAATCTATGAGGATGAAATGAATTATGAGGATTTATTAGATTCTAAATATCATCAATTTGATTATATTAAGGTATTATCACATGATGATGTAAGCTTTGATTCATTTTATTATTTAAATAATAAAAAATCATTAGATGAATTATTAATTATTAAGGATAAGCTATTTAATAATAGTGAATATGGTAATGTATCAAGAATAAAAGGATTTATCTATGATAATGGCTGGAAAAGAATTAATATAACTCATGACGATATCGATATTAGTGATAATATTGATGGTCAGGATGTTATAATAGTTATTGGTGAGAATTTAAAGAATGATAAAATAGAATTATTATTTAATGGAGAATAATTATGGATTGTAGATGTGCATTTATCGTACAGGTTTCACTTATGGATGAGGATCAGGTATTTGATTTCATAGATGAAATAGGTATCGAGGCTGGAATTACAGATGATAGATTGTATTTTGGTTTATCTAAAAAGGATACATCTGATGATTTTATTTTATCTGATTTTATTCATGAATCATTAGCCCTAGTAATTAATAAGGCTGATAAATTAAATGAGCTAAGAGGCAAATATAAATGTAGCTATATATTAGATGTTAAATTCTCTAATATAGAGGAAGAAATAGAAAATAATCAACAATTCATTGTTGATGATGAAATAAGAAGCTTCTTAGAAAAAACAGATACATATTATAATTTAAATGATGGCTATTTTGATGAGGTATAATATGGATTATAAATTTTATGGATGGAATACTCCTGAGGTAAAGCCGATTAATAAAAAATATAATAAAATAAAAAACCAAAGGGATTTATATGACATATTATCAACTATTTGGTGTAAGGATACCTGTGCTCCACGTATGCAGGATAGATGGACTAGTGATAATAAAACATTAGGTCAATGCTCAATTACTGCATTTTTAGTTCAGGATATATTTGGTGGAGATGTATATGGTGTAAGACTTGATGATGGTAATTATCATTGCTATAACATTGTAAATGGTATTAAATTTGATTTAACAAGTGAGCAATTTGATCATGAGCTCATTTATGATGATAAATATGAACAAAAAAGAGATGTTCATTTTAGCAAGCTTGAAAAATATGAAAGATATAAATATTTATCTAAGAAGCTAGATGAATATTTAGATGGGAGTGAAGAATTATGATGTATAATCAAATATTAGTTAGATTTGGAGATTTAACATTAAAGGGTAAGAACCAAAATTTCTTTTTAAAGTCTTTATTTAAGCTAATGAAGCTTAAGATGGAGGGCTTAAATGTAGAGGTTGAAAACCAGCATGATAGAATTTTTATTCATTTAAATGATGAGGATGTTAACGAGGTAATAAAAAGATTATTTTTAGTATCTGGTATTTCATCATATTCATTAGTTGTTAAATGTAGTACTGATTTAGAGGATATAAAGGAAACTGCACTTAAGCTAATGGAGGAGAAGGTTAATAAGCTAACTACATTTAAGGTTAATGTAAAAAGATCAAATAAGGATTATCCAATGAAATCACCTGATATAACTAGAGCTGTTTCAGGATATGTATTATCTCATCATAAGTTATTAAAGGTTGATGTTCATAATCCTGAGGTTGAGCTTGATGTAGAAATAAGAAGAGATGCAGCATATTTATATAATACATATGAAAGATTACTTGGTGGATATCCTGTAGGTGTTGCTGGCAAGGGATTATTAATGCTATCAGGGGGTATTGATTCACCTGTTGCTGGCTTTATGGCTATGAAGCAGGGTGTTGAAATTGAATGTGTTCATTTTGAATCTACTCCACTTACATCTATTGAATCAGCACAAAAGGTTGTTGATCTAGTTAAGAAGCTTGCTAAATACGCTCCAAATAATAAGATTAATTTACATTTAATTCCATTTAAGGAAATCCATGTAGCATTATTAGAAAACATTCCAGAATCATATAATATTACTATAATGAGAAGAATGATGTATAGAATAGCTACTAAGCTTGCGATAAAGAAGAACTGCCTTGCAATTATAAATGGTGAATCTGTTGGTCAGGTAGCAAGCCAAACATTAGGCTCAATGAATACAATCAATAGTGTAACTAACTATCCAATTCTAAGACCATTATGTACTTATGATAAGCAGGATATCATAAAAATATCTAGAGATATAGATTGTTATGATTTATCTATTAAGCCATTTGAGGATTGCTGTACAGTATATGTACCTAAGGCACCTGCTACAGCTCCAAAGCTTGATAAGGCAATTGCCTATGAAAAGGCATTTGATTATGAGGCTATGGTAGATAGAGCAGTAGAGAATGTAAATAGTATCATTATCGATAAGGATAGTGATCTAAATTTACCTGATTTAGGCTTAGAGGTAACAGAGGTATTTCAGGAAATGAGAAAGGGCAACTAATGCCCTTTTTTTTGAAATCAAATAAAAAACGAAGGTTAATATTAAATATGCTTATATTATTCGAATTTTAGTGAAAAAACATGCATAAAAGTTCCGAAAACGTTTACAATTTACGTTTTAAGTATTGACTTAGCATATTTTTGAATTATAATTTAAGTATCTATTTTGGGCTGGCTCCTTAATAGATATTTTTTTAAAGATAGTTTAATACATTTAAACTTGAGTATAATTATGAAGGGACATTATGTATTTCATAATTATGTCCTTTCGCAAGAGGGGACAACAGTCCTCTTTATTTTTTAATTTAATACACTGATGATTTGGAAATAGTAGATTTAGTAAATACTTATAGAGAGCTTCAGACGGTGGAAGTGAGGCAGGATAGCTAGATTGAACGCATCCGATAGGTGATTTTGATGAGGTGACTAGTATATCATACTAGTAATTAGAGTGGTACCGCGTGAGTAATTGCGTCTCTTTACATTGTAAAGAGGCGTTTTTTGTTATATAATATGTTATAATGGAGGATTTTAGTATGACAAAAGGTATTAAGAAAGTAGTATTAGCTTATTCAGGAGGTTTGGACACATCAATTATCATTCCTTGGCTAAAGGAGAATTATGATAATTGTGAGGTTATCGCTGTAAGTGGTAACGTTGGACAGGCTGACGAGCTTGAAGGACTTGAGGAAAAGGCATTAAAGACAGGTGCTTCAAAATTATATGTTGAGGATTTAAATAAGGAATTCGTTGAGGATTTCATTTTCCCAACAGTTAAAGCAGGTGCAAAGTATGAGAAGTATTTACTTGGTACTTCATTTGCAAGACCTATTATTGCAAAGAGAATTGCAAAAATAGCACTTAAGGAAGGTGCAGACGCAATTTGCCATGGTTGTACAGGTAAGGGTAATGACCAGGTAAGATTTGAATTAACAATTAAGGCATTCGCTCCTAATATGAAGATTATCGCTCCATGGAGAGAATGGGACATTAAGTCAAGAGATGAAGAAATTGATTATGCAGAGGCACATAACATTCCTCTACGTATTTCAAGAGAGACTAACTATTCTAAGGATAAGAACCTATGGCATTTATCTCATGAGGGCTTAGATCTTGAGGACCCAGCTAATGAGCCACAATACAATAAGAAGGGCTTCCTAGAGCTAGGTGTATCACCTGAGCAGGCTCCAGATAAGCCAGAATATGTAACTATCCATTTTGAAAAGGGTATTCCTACAGCAGTTAATGGTAAGGAAATGGATGCTGTAAGCCTAGTATGGGAATTAAATAAGCTAGGTGGTAGAAATGGTGTTGGTATTCTAGATATCGTTGAAAACAGATTAGTTGGTATGAAGAGCCGTGGTGTTTATGAAACTCCAGGTGGAACTATTCTATATGAGGCTCATGAATTATTAGAGTCAATTACATTAGACAAAGAGACAGCTCACTATAAGAAGCAAATTTCTGATAAGTTCGCTGATTTAGTATATAACGGATTATGGTATACACCATTAAGAGAAGCATTAAGTGCTTTCGTTGATAAGACACAAGAGCATGTTACAGGTGATGTAAAGGTTAAGCTATATAAGGGTAATATTATCCCAGCATCAATTACATCTCCATGGACATTACATAATATGGACATCGCATCATTCGATGATGATGGTGGTGCATATAACCAAGCTGATTCTGCTGGATTCATTAATTTATTTGGTCTACCAGTTAAGGTTCAAGCTATGGTTAATGAAAAGAATAAGAATTTAAAGTAAGAGGTAGCATTATGGCAAAGATGTGGGCAGGAAGATTTCAAAGTGAAGAAAAAAAGGAAGTAAACGACTTTAATTCATCTATATCATTTGATTCAAGAATGTATAAAGAGGATATTACAGGATCAATTGCCCACGCAACTATGCTTGGTGCTAAGGGTATTATATCTAAAGAGGATTCAAAGCTAATTGTAGAAACCTTAGGTGAAATACTAAGTGATATAGAGGAAGGTAAGCTAGAATTCGATATGGAGGCTGAGGACATTCATATGTTCGTTGAGGCTGAGCTTACTAAAAGAATTGGTGATGTAGGTAAGAGATTACATACATCTCGTTCTAGAAATGATCAGGTTGCTTTAGATATAAGATTATATTTAAGAAATGTTGCAGGTGTAACAGCTAATAAGATTAAGGATTTACTTAAGGTATTAGTTAAGCTTGCAGAAAATAATAAAAAGACTATTATGCCAGGCTATACTCATCTACAAAGAGCACAGCCTATCACTCTTGCTAATCACCTACTTGCATATGCATTTATGCTAGAAAGAGATTTAGGAAGATTTAATGATGCTGTTAAGAGAATGAATTATTCTCCACTTGGCTCATGTGCTTTAGCAGGTACTACATATGATATCGATCGTGAGATGGTTGCTAAACAGCTTCAATTTGATGGTATCGTAAGAAACAGCCTTGATGGTGTATCAGATAGAGATTTCTGTGTTGAGCTAGCATCAGCCTCATCAATTCTTATGATGCACCTATCTAGATTATCTGAGGAGATAATTATGTGGTGCAGCTGGGAATTTAAATTCATTGAGCTAGATGATGCTTATTCAACAGGCTCATCTATTATGCCACAAAAGAAGAATCCTGATATTTGTGAGCTAATTAGAGGTAAGACAGGTAGAGTATATGGTGATTTAATTACATTACTTACAATGCTAAAGGGATTACCACTTGCCTATAATAAGGATATGCAGGAGGACAAGGAGGCTATATTTGATGCACTTGATACATTAAATATGTGCCTTGATATTATTAACCCTATGCTAGATACAATGAAGGTTAATAGTGAGAATATGTATAAGGCTGCTCAAAGAGGCTTTATTAACGCAACTGATTTAGCTGATTATCTAGTTAAAAAGGGTATGGCATTTAGAAGTGCGTATAAAATATCTGGTAGTATAGTTTATTATTGTATCTCTAATAATACAGTATTAGAGGAATTAAGTATTGATAAATATAAGGAATTCTCAGATTTATTTGATAATGATTTATATGAATATATCAATTTAGAAAATTGTACATTTAAAAGAACATCTAAGGGTGCTTCAAGCATTGATTCTGTAAATGAAGAAATTTCTTATTTAAAGAAGGTAATTGAGGGATAATTATGTTTAAGGTATTTATTGATGGTGAGGCCGGAACAACAGGATTAAGAATAAGAGAAAGATTATCATTAAGAGATGATATCGAATTATTAACAATTAATCCTGATTTGAGAAAGGACCTTAATGAAAGAAAAAAGTTAATAAATGAGGCTGACATAGTATTTTTATGCCTACCTGATGATGCGGCTATAGAGGCAGTTGGACTACTTGAAAACAGTCATACTAGAATCATCGATGCGTCTACTGCACATAGAACTGATTCAAATTGGGCATATGGATTTCCTGAATTAGGAGACGATTTCCTAAATAAGATTAAAAATAATCAGCTTGTAGCTGTACCTGGATGCTACGCTTCAGGCTTTATGAGTATTGTATATCCACTTGTAAAGATGAATATAGCAAAGAATGATTATCCATTTAGTGCAAATGCAATAAGTGGTTATTCAGGTGCTGGTAAAAAGGGTATTAGTCAATACGAGGATCCAAATAGATCAAGTGAGTTTGATGGACCTAGATTATATGCTATGCAGCAAATGCATAAGCATTTAAAGGAAATGCAAGCTATTGCTGGCTTAAAGAATAAGCCTCTATTTAATCCATACGTATGTGATTTTTATAGTGGAATGCTAGTTAATATTTCATTATATTCTGATTTATTAACTAAGAAGTATACTCCACTAGAGATTTATAATATGTTCAAGGACTATTATAAGGATAATAGATTTGTAAGAGTAATGCCATTTAATGAAAAGGGTACTGAGGATGGATTCCTATCAGCTAGTCATTTAAGTGGTAAGGACTATATGGAAATATATATTGCAGGTAATGAGGATAGAATTTGTATTACATCTTGCCTAGATAATTTAGGTAAGGGTGCCTCAGGTGCCGCAATTGAATGCATGAATTATATGCTAAAAATTGATCCAGAAAAGGGGTTGAGCTTATGACAGATTGTAAAATATTAGAGGGTGGTGTTGTTGCACCACAGGGCTTTAAGGCTAATGGTATACATGCTGGTATTAGAGCAAATAAGGATAAGATTGATTTATCATTAATTTATTCTGAAATTAGAGCTAAGGCATCAGCAGTTTATACATCTAATTTAGTTAAGGGTGCACCTATTTATGTAACTAAAGCAAATATCAACGATGGATTTGCTCAAGCAGTTATAGGTAATAGTGGTAATGCTAATACATGTAATGCTGATGGTATTGAAATTGCAACTAAAACATGTGAGCTTCTAGCTAAGGAATTAAATATTGATTCAAAGGATGTTATTGTTGCTTCAACTGGTGTTATCGGACTACCTTTATCAATTAAGCCATTTGAAAGTGGTATGAAGGAGCTTGTAGCTGGCCTTGGTAATACTAAGGAAAAAGCAGAGCTTGCTGTTAAGGGTATTATGACTACTGATACAGTTAAAAAGGAAATAGCAGTAGAATTCGAGGTAGATGGAAAGCTTGCTCGTATCGGTGCTATGACTAAGGGCTCTGGTATGATTCATCCTAATTTAGCAACAATGCTATGCTTTATCACAACTGATTGTAACATTTCTAATTTAATGCTTGATAAGGCATTAAGAGATGTAGTTTCAGATACATTTAATATGCTATCAGTTGATGGAGATACTTCAACAAATGATACTGTTGCTATATTAGCTAATGGTTTAGCAGGTAATACTGAAATTTGTAAAAACGATAAGGAATACAATAAGTTCTATGCTGCACTTCATTATGTTTGCGAGGAATTAGTTAAAATGATGGCTAAGGATGGCGAGGGTGCAACTAAGCTTCTTATTTGTAATGTAGTAGGTGCTAAGACTGAAAAGGATGCTAAGCTAGTTAGTAAGACAGTAATCTGCTCAAGCCTGCTTAAGGCTGCAATCTTTGGCTCAGATGCTAACTGGGGTAGAGTATTATGTGCAATAGGCTACTCAAATGCTGATGTAGATGTAACAAAGGTAGATGTTTCATTTAAATCTAGAAAAGGTGAAATCCTTGTTTGTAAAAATGGTAGTGGAGTTCCTTTTAGCGAGGAGGAAGCTAAGAAGATTTTACTAGAGGATGAAATAGAGGTATTCGTAAATTTAAATAATGGGAAAGGAGAATCTAAAGCCTTCGGCTGTGATTTAACATACGACTATGTTAAGATCAACGGAGACTATAGAAGCTAATTATTATGGTAAATTTAGATGAAAGAGCTAGTATTTTAAGTGAGGCATTACCTTATATTTTAAAATATAAAGAAAAGATTATTGTTATTAAATATGGTGGAAACGCTATGGTTGATGAGCATTTAAAGCAGCTTGTTATGGATGATGTTGTAATGCTTAATTCACTTGGTATGAAGGTTGTACTTGTTCATGGTGGTGGACCTGAAATATCTGGTATGCTTAAGAAGATTAACAAGGAAAGTAAATTTGTTAATGGCTTAAGAGTTACTGATAGTGAGACTGTAGATATCGTTACACAGGTATTAGCTGGTAAGGTTAATAAGAATTTAGTTAAACAGCTTAATATGGCTGGTGGAAATGCAATTGGATTATCAGGACTTGATTCTGGCTTAATTGAGGCAGCTCCACTTAACCCAGAGCTTGGATATGTAGGAAATATAACAAATATCAATCCTGATGTTATCCTAGATTTACTTGATATGGGATATATTCCTGTTATTTCAACTATCGGATACGATAAGGATGGTAATGTTTATAATATTAACGCTGATACTGCCGCTGCTAGAATTGCTGGTGCTTTAAATGCCGAGAAGTTTATAGCAATGACAGATATTAAGGGCGTATTAAAGGATAAGAATGATGATTCTACATTAATGAAATTCATCAATGTATCTGAAATAAAGAGCTTGGCTAAGGAGGGTATCATCGATGGTTGTATGATTCCTAAGGTTGAGTGCTGTGTTGAGGCAATTAGAAGAGGAGTTAAATATGTTGTTATTATCGATGGTAGAATTCCTCACTCAATATTAATTGAAATGCTAACAGATGATGGTGCTGGTACAGAATTTAGATAAGAGGTGATTTCCTTGGATATTATTAAAGAGGATAAGGAAAACATATTAAATACATATAAAAGATTTAATGTTGTTTTAACAAAGGGAAAGGGTTCT
>JAEELU010000082.1 GCA_016282815.1 Acholeplasmatales bacterium | reverse complement strand
CTACGATAGCAAGTACTATCGTTAATACCACATTATCATCCCCAAACGAGTGATATTATACTCCATTATTTATTTGAAATAAATAATTAATTGAATGTTTATTTTCATTAATGTATAATAATTTTGAGGTTTTAGTATGATAAAGAAAATGATACCTACCTATTTTTATAAATCAGTTTATGATGTAGATTATAAAATGCTTTATGAAAATGGAATTAGATTAATATTAACTGATTTAGATAATACATTAATTTCATATAAGGAAACATTACCTAACGATAAATTATTTGAATTAAAGAAATATATAGAGGATATGGGATTTGAATTTATATTAGTATCTAATTCAAAGAAATCAAGAGTAGATAATTTCGCTAAAGCGTATAATATACCCTATGTTAAATTCTCTATGAAGCCTCTTAAAAGAGGTATAAAGAAGGCAATTAAAAAGGTTGCTAAAGGTAAATATACTAAGGATCAAATAGTTATATTTGGTGATCAAATAATGACAGATATATTCGGTGCTGGAAGATGTGGTATTAAATCTGTACTAATTGAGGCAATAGATAAATCAACAGATATAGGTCCTACTAGATTTAATCGTAAGCTTGAAAGATTCTTCTTAAAGAGAATAAAGAAGAAATATCCTAATGAATATAATCTTAAATTAAAAGAATATGGAGATAAAGATGATACTAAGAAAATGTAGTGGATGTGGAGCACAATTACAGGATACTGATCCTGATAAGATGGGCTTTATTCCTAATTTAACATTAGAATCTAAATATTGTAAAAGATGCTTTAGGCTAATGCATTACAATGAATTACCTAAGGTAGTAGCTAAAAGCGAGGATTACGAAAGAGTAATTGATGATGTTATTAAGCGTAATGGCTTAATAGTTTTTATCGTTGATATATTTCAATTTAAATCTACATTTAATAAGCAAATGATAGATAAGATTAGAAATAAGGATGTTATATTAGTTGCGAATAAATATGATACATTCCCTCATTCTGTTAATATCTCTAATATCGTTAATTGGCTAAGTAAGGAATGTGAAAAGATATTCTTTAGAGTTTTAGCAATACATATTGTTTCATCTAAAAAGGGACATTATATCAAGGAATTAACAAATACAATTGATATGGCAAGAAGAGGTAGAGATGTTTATTTTGTTGGCTGTGCTAATGTTGGTAAATCATCATTAGTTAATTCATTAATTAAAAATAATACCTCTAAAAAGGATGATGTAATATCAACTAGTGTTATTCCAGGAACAACACTTAATGAAATTAGAATTCCATTCTTTGAGGATAATAAGGCATTAATTGATACTCCAGGCTTAATCAATACATCAGATGTACTTGAGGCATTACTTCCAATAAGCTATAAGAAGATTATGCCTGATAATGAAATGAAGCCTAAAACATTCCAAATCACAGATGGTAATACCTTATCATTTGCAGGCTTAGCATTCCTATCGTTCAAATGTGATGATAGATTATCAGTAACCATGTATACATCAAATAATTTATATATTCATAGATGTAAAACAGAAAGATTAGATGATTTAATAAATACACAGCTTGGTAAGCTATTAAATCCTCCTACAATAGATGAAGCAAGTAATATTGAGTATAAGGATATCAATATTAAGCTTGATGGTAAGGATAAAAAGGATATTTGGTTTTCAGGCTTTGGATTTGTAGAAATCATAGGTAAATGTGATATAGATATCAAGGTTATTAAAAATACAGAGGTGTATGTTACAAATGCTATTATCGGAAGTAGCAAAGAAGCTAGTAGATGAAAAATTAAAGGATCATAAAAAAAGATTAACTCATGTATATGGTGTATGTGAGATGGCAGAGGAATTAGCTAAAAGATATAATGTTGATATCGAAAAGGCTAGGGTTGCTGCATTAATGCATGATTATTCTAAATATGATGATCCAATTGAAAATGAATATATGCTAACAGATGAGGAAAAGGAGGAATGCAAAAAATTCCCATTCCTATATCATGCATATTTTTCTGCATATAATTATAAAAAGCTATTTGATAATTATGATATGGATATATTTAATGCAATTCATAATCATGTATTTGGTAGACCAAATATGTCAATCCTAGAGGCTATAATTATGATTTCAGATTTTACTGAAAAGAATAGAACCTATGATGATTGTATTAAATGTAGAGAGATATTATTAAATGGTGATATGGATATGGCAATCTATGAATCATTAGTTGCTACACAAAATGTATGTATTAAAAATAATAATCCAATACATCCTATTCAAGAGGAAGTATTAAGAGAATATGAAAGGAAAGTTAAAAATAGATGAGCTTAGAGGAAATATTAATTGATTGTGTTCAAAAGGTAAATGGTAATAATATATTAGTATACGATATGGAGGGTAGAAATCCATTTTATGATAAAATGATTTTAGCCTCAGTTTCATCATTAAGACAGGCAGATGCGATTATCTCTTATATTGAAGATGGAATAAAGGATACTGAATATAAGATTAGACATGTAGAGGGTCAAAGCTCTCCATGGGTGTTAGTTGATTTAAATAGTATTATTTTATCTATATTTACTAATGAGGAAAGAGAACATTTTCAAGTAGAAAAGGTTTATATGGACTATAAATCAAGGAAAATTGAAGATAAGTAAAATAACAATGGAGATTAATCTCCATTTTATTTTTTTATAAAAATATGATAAAATTGATACAAAAGTAATGCATATTCAAAGGTGTGATGTTTATGAAGCAAATTAACGTCTGTCCTGTTTGTGGTGGAAAGCTAGAAAGACGAGAAACTGAATTTGTTTGTCTTTATTGTAATGGAGTTTTTTCAGATCAAACAGTTGAGGAAATTGAAGAAAAAGTAAATTCAATGCTTGATGAATTTAAGCAGGAATTAGTGGCGAATACTAGAACACAGCTATGGGATGCAATCCATGAAAAGTATCTAAGTAGTAAAAGAATATTAAATTTATCAAGAAATATAAAAACTTATTTGCCAGATGATTTTCTTGCAAACTTTTTTGAGTTCGTTAATACGAAGTCTCACACTCAGGAACAAATCAATGAATATATAAATAACATCGATTACAAAGAATACTACTATCTAGTAGATGTAGTTCTAGATTTTATGATTAGATCACTAGAGCCAGGTAATTTACTTTGTTTGAATAATTTGATTGAAAACACATATAAACAAAACTATTTAAAATTATATAACGAATATACATCTCGTTTAGCAAAAGAAGCTGAAAAGGTTAAATCTGGAGTTTACGATTTAACTATTGAAAGAGATGTTTTTGTCGCTTATTCATCAAAGGATATTAAGTATGTTGAAGAGGTAGTAAAACTACTTAATCAAGAAGGTATTTCATATTTCGTGGCGTTAGAGAATCTACGCCATGGTAAGGGTGCAGTAGAAAACTATGATAAGGCACTTGAGCAGGCAATCGAAAATTGTAAAACATTCCTATTCATCTCAAGTACTAATTCTAGAACTAGAGAATGTGATGCTTTAAAGAAGGAGATTCCTTATTTAAAGAAGCTAGATAAGCTTAACGCTCCAGCTGAATATAGAAATGACTATAGTAAAATGCCACTAAAATATAAGAAACCAAGAGTACAGCTATTAATTGGTGATACACCTACAGGCACTTTAGGTGATAAGCAGGTAGCTGAGGTATTTGATGGCTATGAGTGGAGATATGATGCAGAAAGTGCGATTGAGTCAATATATAACTTCTTAAATGAGGACTACTTTGAAGAAGAAACTGAAGCTGATAAGCTTAGAAGAGAACTTGCTGAACAAGCAAGACAGCAAAAAGAATTAGAAGAAAAGCAAGCAAGACAGCAAAAAGAATTAGAAGAAAGACAAGCTCAACAAAAGAAAGAATTAGAAGAAAAACAAGTTCAACAGCAAAAGGAACTTGAGGAAAAGCAAACTAAACAAATTGAAGATTTAAAGAAAATGCTTGCTGATATGCTTGCCAAACAAAATGAATCTAATGAAACAAAAAAAGATGAATCATCAGTAGAACAAGAAGATGCAGAAGCCCAAAATAAAATGGGTAAGGCTTATTATTTTGGTGAAGGAGTAAAACAAGATTACGAACAAGCAGTAGAGTGGTTTGAAAAAGCAGCAGAACAAGGCTTTGCTGATGCCCAATGCAACTTAGGCTACTGCTATTATCAAGGCTCAGGAATTAAACAAAACTTTAAGCAAGCAGTATTATGGTTTGAAAAAGCAGCAAAACAAGGTCATGCAAAAGCTCAAAATGAATTAGGAATCCGTTACTATAATGGTGAAGGAGTAAAACAAGATTACGAACAAGCAGTAGAGTGGTTTATAAAAGCAGCAGAACAAGGTTTTGCTGAAGCACAATACAATTTAGGAAATGCTTACTCAAATGGTGAAGGGGTCACACAGAATCATAAAAAAGCAGTAGAATGGTATGAAAAAGCAGCAGAACAAGGTTTTACTGAAGCACAACACAACTTAGGTTGCTGTTACTATAGTGGTGAAGGAGTAAAACAAGATTACGAACAAGCAGTAGAATGGTTTAGAAAAGCAGCGGAACAAGGTTATGCTCAATCACAATACAACTTAGGCTACTGCTATTATCAAGGCTCAGGAATTAAACAAAACTTTAAGCAAGCAGTATTATGGTTTGAGAAAGCTGCTAATCAAGACTTTAAAATTGCTCAAAATGATTTAGCTGTTTGTTATGCAAATGGTATTGGTGTAGATAAAAACCCTCAGATTGCTACATACTGGTATAATAGAAGTAAAAATAAATAAAAGGTGAGTGTTATTTGTGAAACAGATTAACATTTGTCCTGTTTGATTAAATTTAAATTAAATACAGTAATTAAATAGACTAGACCCTATAAAAGTAGAATCAATTGGAAACCTACAATATAGGGTCTTTTTAATTATGCTTGATGGAATTAATAATTATAAGATAATTATTTATTTTAAATGTATCTATTTAATTTTTATCTATAATATTGTAAAATATCTTTTGGTTGGGGTGATTCGATGAAAAAGTTAACTAAAGAACAAAGAAATGATATGTCTAATCAAATAGCTTTAAAAGCTAGAGATGTAGATGTATGTATGTTCAATATATTAGATGGATACTTAGATAAAGAATTATTACTTGATTGTCTAACATTCTATCAAAATACTGATGGTGGATTTAAGGGTGGATTATTTATAGATAATTATAATATAAATAGTAGTCCATATCAGGTATATGAGGCTTTTAGATTATTAGATATGGTTGGTTTTGATTCATCATGTAAGGAAGAAATGTTTGAATCTATCGTTAATAAGGCATGTAATTATCTATATAATAGATGTGATATTATTAATAATAAATGGAATCCAAATGTTAAATCAAATGATAATTTTGCTCATGCAAAGGTATTCTCATATAATAACGAAAATAAAGAATTATTTGGATACAATCCTACAGCTGCATTAATTGGTTATACATTATTATTCTGTAAGCCAACTAAAGCATATTATAAGAAGGCATTAAAAATGCTTGATGTATGCTTAAAGGATTTCTATAGCAAGGATGAATTTAATAGATATGAGGCTATAGCCTATATGAGTCTATTAAATTCATTAAAGAAGCTAAATATTTATAATGAGCACTATTCTAAGATGGAAGAGAAGCTTGTTAATAATATAATTAATAATTATTCTAGCAATTATGAGAACGTAAATGAGATTCACGCTTTAGAATGTGGATTGTATTTAAATGATAGTAAGCTTGATGAATTAAAGAATGATGAGCTTGATTATTTACTTGAATCTATTAAGCCATTTGGTTTATGGGATTATTCAGGTGATTGGGGATATAATGATTATCCTGAGGCTGATAGTGCGAGTCTAAAATGGATAGGTGCTATTACAGTAAATAATTATTATTATTTAAAAATTTGTGGAAGAATAGAGTAATTTGGTATATAATTTAGTGGCGAGGTATAAAAATGAGACCAGTTTGTTTAATAATTATGGATGGATATGGCTTAGCAGAGGCAAGCTCTACTAACGCAGTATCATTGGCTAAAAAGCCAAATTTAGATAGGATTTTTAGTGAATTTGACACTAAACAATTAGACGCTTCGGGTGAGGCAGTTGGTTTACCAGAGGGACAGATGGGTAATAGTGAGGTAGGTCACATGAACATCGGTGCTGGTAGAATTGTATGGCAAAGCCTATCAAGAATTAATAATTCTATTAAGACAGGAGAATTTAATGATAATCCTGCAATTAATAATGCAATCGATAATGCATTAAAGAACAATAAGAAATTCCATATTTTTGGATTATGCTCTGATGGTGGTGTACATTCACACACTACACACATTATCGCAATTGCAAAGCTTGCACATTCTAAGGGCATTAAGGATGTATATTATCATGCTTTCCTAGATGGTAGAGATGTAGCACCAAAGAGTGCAGCAATCTATCTTGAGAAGATTATGAAGGAAGGTAATGTAAAGGTTGCTACTGTAGGTGGAAGATACTATGGTATGGACAGAGATAAGAATTTTGATAGAATTCAAAAGGCTTATGATGCAATGACTATATGTAAGGGTGAATATTTTGAAAACCCAATCGAAGGCATTAATAAGAGCTATGAGGCTGGAGTAACTGATGAATTCGTTGTTCCATTTGTATCAGATAAGAATGGTATGATTGAGACAGGTGATTCAATTGTATTTGCAAACTTTAGACCAGATAGAGCAATTCAAATAGCTACAGCAATGTCAAATCCAGATGGTATTGTATATAATCCTGATAAACCATATAAGCTTGATACTACAAAGGGACCTAAGTATACTACATTCGTTTCAATGATGAAGTATGCTGATCAGGTTAAGGGAGAATTAGCATTTGGATTACAAAAGCTTGATAATTTATATGGTGATATTATTTCTAAGGCTGGCTTAAAGCAATTAAGAATAGCTGAAACAGAAAAATATGCACACGTAACATTCTTCTTTGATGGTGGTGCCGATAGAGAAATCGTTGGTGCTGATAGAATATTAGTAAATTCACCAAAGGTTGCTACATACGATCTAAAGCCTGAAATGAGTGCTTATGAGGTTAAGGATAAGGTTGTAGAAGCAATCAAATCACAAAAGTATGATACTATTATCTTAAATTTCGCTAACTGTGATATGGTTGGTCATACAGGTGTTATCCCTGCAGCTGTTAAGGCAGTAGAGGCAGTAGATGACTGTGTAGGTCAGGTTGTTAAGGCATTAGATGAGGTTGGTGGTGTAGCAATTATCACTGCAGACCATGGTAATGCTGAAAAGCTTGCTGACGAAGAGGGTAAGCCATATACAGCACATACAACTAACCCAGTTCCAGTAGTAATTACTGATAAGAATGTTAAGATTAGAAATGGTATTTTATCTGATTTAGCTCCAACATTACTTGAGCTATTAGGAATTGAAATTCCTGAGGATATGACTTCTAAGTCATTAATTGTTAGTAAATAATAATTTACTATAGACAATATATAATCTTAGATATATAATTAATTCGTAAATTTTCATATACTTCGGGGTTTGGTGTAATTCCATACCGGCGGTACAGTCCGCGAGCATTATGCATGAATAGGTGTAATTCCTATACCGACAGTAGAGTCTGGATGAGAGAAGTTTTATAAACGATTATTTGATATAAAATATGCCCCTTTTAGGAGGCATATTTTTTTTGAAGTACATGAAGGTTTAGAAAAAATAATTGGAGGACTTTTATGGAAAAGGAAAACAAGTTTAGCAAAACTATAATTGCTTACAAATTATTAATTTTGTTCATTGTAACAATATTAATAGGATTAGGATTAATCCTTACAGGATTTCTTCTAAATAATTAATTAAGGGGAAGCTTTGTGCCACCTGTGGATAATCCAAAGGCTAAATACACAGTCGGTTGGTATATTTATCTTTTAGAAATATCAGGTGCTATAATATTCCTATTATCATTTGGATATTTATATGCCTTCCTACAGGAAAAGCTTCATTTAAAGAAAATGAATGTAAAACAGATGTCAGTAATAGCTATATTTAGTGCTATATCAATTGTTTTATATTATTATGGTAAATTTAATTTACCATTCTTCCCAAGCTGGCTTGATATTCAGTTTTCTGAAATACCAGCATTAATTACTTCATTTATGTATGGACCTATATCAGGAGTACTAGTAATAGTTGTTAGATTCTTTTGTAAGCTTCCAGGTACATCTACAGTAGGAGTAGGTGAGCTTGCAGATCTATTAATTGGTGTAACATTAGTATTAGTATCTGGCTTAATCTATAAGAAGCACAGAAATATTAAGGGTGCCCTAGTATCTTTAGCTATAGGTATGCTTTCAGCTACATTTGTAGCAACTGTATCTAACTGGTTAATACTAATACCAGCTTATAAGGGTATTGCAGGATATCCTCAAGTGGCTCTAACAGGTACTATGGATACAATTATTAGTGGTGGTAATGGCGTTGTTACAGATGATAATTTTATGCTATATTATCTATTTGTAGGTGTAGTTCCATTTAATTTATTTAGATATGTAATCGTATTTGCAATAACATTCCTATTATATAAGAGATTGAAGATGCTAATCGTTTATTTTGTTGGTGATTTTACTGAAGAAAAAACCGGAAATATCGATGATTTAGAATTCAAAGAATCAAAAGAATTAGATGAAAATGACAGTAACATATAATTGTTTCAAATAAGTAATTATTATTGTAAAAAATCACCAATTGATTTAAAATATCTTTGGTGATTTTTTATGTTTAAAAGAAGTAATTGGCAAGAGCCAATTTATAAAAAAGATTTACAAAATGTAATAATAAATGGTGTGTTATTTGGAATATTAGCAGGAATTTTAGGCGGTGCTTTAGATTTCTTATTCGCATATATTGATGTTAAGCTTTCTATAGGCTTAGTAATTATTTCATTAATGGTTGGATATAGAGTAAATAAGTCATATTTTAATTTTCATATTTTATATCCAGTATTAATTATTCCATTTATGATATTAGGCTTATTTATTTCACATTTTACATATAGCTTATTTTTAAATGGTTTTCATAATTTCTTTAATGTTCTTGGTGATGGTAATTTTTATTTATCATTTTTAATAAGTCCTGTTTCTGAATTAATATTTGGAATTAGATATGGAAGCACAAAAGATATCATCCTAGGTATAGTTAATATTTTAATTTATATATTAGCTTTCGTAAGCTGTTATTTATTGGCTAAAGGAAGAAGAAATAACTAAAAAGCGTTTTCAAGAAAAATGTGAATAAAGTTAGTAGTAAATTCTTATTGTATTATGATATAATACATACGGTTTAAAACAAAAATAATATAAATATTAAGGAGATGTATTTTTTATGCCATTTATTACAAGCGTATACGCTAGAGAAGTATTAGACTCTCGTGGTAATCCAACTGTAGAGGTTGAGGTTACAACTGAATCAGGTGCATTTGGACGTGCTTTAGTTCCAAGTGGTGCTTCAACTGGTGAGCATGAAGCATTAGAGTTACGTGATGGAGACAAGTCACGTTATAACGGAAAGGGAACTGAGAAGGCAGTTAAGAACGTTAACGACATTATCGCACCAAAGTTATTAGGTTTCGATGTTACTCAACAAGTAGCAATCGATCATTTAATGATTGAACTTGACGGTACTGAAAACAAGGGTAAGTTAGGAGCTAATGCTACACTTGGTGTATCTATGGCTTGCGCTAGAGCTGCAGCTAATTTCTATGGTATTCCTCTATATAACTATTTCGGAGGATTCAATGCAAAGCAATTACCACTTCCAATGATGAATATCTTAAATGGTGGTGCACATGCTGATTTCTGTATTGATTTCCAAGAAATAATGATTTTACCTGTTGGTGCTCCTTCAATTAAGGAAGCAGTTAGAATGGGTGCTGAAGTATTCCATGCTTTAAAGACAATCTTAAAGAAGAATGGTTATGTAACTTCAGTTGGTGACGAAGGTGGTTATGCACCTAAGTTAGGTTCAAATACAGAAGCATTTGAGCGTGTTGTTGAAGCTATTAAGGCTGCTGGATATGTTCCAGGAAAGGATATCTGCTTAGGTATCGACGTTGCTGCATCAGAATTCTATGATGCTAAGACTGGTCTTTATACATTAAAGGCTGACAAGGGTGAATTCAACTCTAAGGATATGGTTGATAAGTACTATATTCCTCTAACAGAGAAGTTCCCAATTGTTACAATCGAAGATGGTCTTGCTGAGGATGACTGGGAAGGCTGGAAGTATTTAACTGAGAAGTTAGGTAAGAAGATCCAATTAGTTGGTGATGACTTATTCGTTACTAATACAAAGAGACTTTCTAAGGGTATCGAAATGGGCGTTGCAAATGCAATCCTAATTAAGGTTAACCAAATCGGTACATTAACTGAGACTTTCGAAGCTATCGAAATGGCTAAGAGAGCTGGTTATACAGCAATCGTTTCACACAGATCTGGTGAAACTGAGGATACTACAATTGCTGACATCGTTGTTGGTACAAACGCTGGTCAAATTAAGACTGGTTCTGCATCAAGAACTGATAGAATCGCTAAGTACAACCAATTACTCAGAATTGAAGATGATTTAAATGGTCGTGGCGAATTCCCAGGTGTATCTGTATTTGACGGTTTAGATT
>JAEELU010000081.1 GCA_016282815.1 Acholeplasmatales bacterium | reverse complement strand
CATACAATTATTTAACTTAAATATCTTATATTTAATATTTGTAAAAAAGAAAGGGTTTTTATTACCCTTTTTTGTTTACTATTGAAAATAAATGTGCTAAAATCTATGTGTCATTTTTATAAGGTAGTATTTATAATACTATATAAGATGTGAGGGGCTTAATATGAGATTATCAAATATTAAACTTAACAACATTAAGAAGCCATTAATAATGGCAGTTTTAGAATGCTAAAAGGTAGCAGTTTTTTTGTTACCTTTTTTTATTTTTTAAGGAGCGAAAAATGAAAACAATTGGAATCATTGGAGGAGGTCAGCTTGGTATGATGCTTGCAGAAGCGATACACAAGTATGGCGCTAAGGTAATAGCACTTGACCCTAATCCAAAATGCAGCTGCTCATTTGTAGCAGATGAGATAATTGTAAGTAAATATGATGATATAAATGGTTTAATTGAGCTTGGTAAAAAATCCGATGTTATAACCTACGAGTTTGAAAATGTTCCAGCAGATGCCCTAAAGCATCTAAGGGATAATTTCAATATCAAGCAGGGTATAAGACCACTCTTCGATTCTCAGAATAGAATTAGAGAAAAAGAAAACGCAAGAAATCATGGCTTAAATCCACCTAAGTTTAAAAGAATCCTAAACATGGATGACCTACTTAAGGGGATTGAGGAAATAAAGCTTCCATGTGTATATAAAACAACAACCCTTGGCTACGATGGTCATGGTCAGGTTGTGATTAAGACTATGGATGATATCGAAAAGGTTAAGCCGTATTTAGAGGGTGAAGGAATCCTAGAGGAATTCATCAAATATGATTTTGAAACATCAGTAATCGCTGTTAGATCAGAAACTGATGTAATAGCATTCCCGATGGGAGTAAATGTTCATAAAAGAGGAATTCTTGATTTATGTATAGTTGATGAGCAGAAGCCAATATTTAATAAAATAAAGGAAGCTGCTAAGAAATTTATGGTGAGTGCTGATTATTATGGAATACTCGCGATTGAGTTCTTTGTTAAAGGTGATGATTTCTATTTTAATGAAATGGCACCTAGACCACATAACAGTGGCCACTACACAATTGAGGGTTGCAATACAAGTCAGTATGACGCACTTGCAAGATTCCTATTAGATATGGATTTAGTAGAACCCAAATTACTTAGTCCAACTATAATGAAGAATATCCTAGGCTTTGATTATGAGAATATGAAAAAGCTTAGTATAAATAATGATGTACATATTCATGATTACTTTAAGAGTGAGGTAAGAGAAAACAGAAAGATGGCACACGTTACCTTCACTAATTTAAGGTTAAATGAATATAATAAAAAATATAAAAATTTGTTTTGTGAGGAATAATAAAATGGATTATCGTATTTATGTAGAAAAGAAGAAAAAATTTCAAGTAGAAGCATTAAGTATGCAAGCAGATTTAAATTTAAATTTAGGTTTAGATTTAAAGGAATTAAGATACATTAATGTATATGACTTATTCGGATTTGATGAGGAATTATTAAATAAGAGTAAGTATCAGGTATTTGGTGAAATCGTAACTGATGATGTATACGATACACTTGATTTAGCTGATAAGAAATATATCGCTATGGAGTATTTACCTGGTCAATTCGATCAAAGAGCTTCATCTGCGATTGATTGCTGTAAGCTAATTAACCCAAATGCAGAGATAAACATTCGTTCTGGTAAGATTCTTATTCTAGATGATGATGTTACTGAAGAAACAATCGAGAAGGTTAAGAAGTATGTAATTAACCAGGTTGAATCAAGAGAGAAGGATTTAACTAAGCTTTCTAATATGGAAAAGGCAACAGTTAAGCCTGTTGAGGTATTAAAGGACTTCATAAAGCTAAAGGATGATGAGCTATCTGATTATTGCAAGAAGATGGGCTTAGCTATGAATGAGGATGACCTTAAGTGTGTTATCGAATACTTCACAAAGGAAAATAGAGATCCTTGGGAAACAGAACTAAGAATTCTTGATACATATTGGAGTGATCACTGCCGTCATACTACATTCGGTACAGTGCTTGACGAAATAACAATTGATGATTCATTTATGAAGAGCGAGCTTGAGGAGGCCCTTGATGAATATTACGATGTTCGTAAGGATTTAAAGAGAGAAGAAAAGAAGCTTTGCTTAATGGATTTAGCAACAATCGGTGCTAGATATTTAAGAAAGATTGGTAAGCTTGATGATTTAGAGGAATCTGAGGAAAACAATGCTTGCTCAATATTCGTTAATGTTGATGTTGATGGCCAGGATGAGAAATGGTTATTACAATTCAAAAACGAAACACATAACCACCCAACAGAGATTGAACCATTCGGTGGTGCATCTACATGCCTAGGTGGAGCAATTAGAGACCCTCTATCAGGACGTGCATATGTTTACCAAGCAATGCGTGTTACTGGTGCAGGAAATATTTATCAGGATGTTAAGGATACAATTCCTGGTAAGCTACCTCAAAGAGTAATTTCAACTAAGGCAGCTGCTGGTTATTCATCATATGGTAACCAAATTGGTCTTGCTACTACACATGTTAGAGAAATTTATCATGATGACTATTTAGCAAAGAGACTTGAGGTTGGTGCTGTAGTTGGTGCTGTTAAGGCAGAGAACGTAAGAAGAGAATCACCTGTTGCAGGAGATATAATCCTATTATTAGGTGGTAGAACTGGTAGAGATGGTATCGGTGGAGCAACTGGTTCTTCTAAAGAGCATAACGTAAAGAGTATTGAGGTTTGCTCAAGTGAGGTTCAAAAGGGTAATGCTCCTGAGGAAAGAAAGATTAGCCATCTATTCAGAAGACCTGAGGTTACAAGATTAATTAAGAAATCAAATGACTTCGGTGCTGGTGGTGTAAGTGTTGCAATCGGCGAGCTTGCTCCAGGATTAGATATTATGCTTGATAATGTTCCTACTAAATATTCTGGCTTAAATGCTACTGAGCTTGCAATAAGCGAGTCACAGGAAAGAATGGCAGTAGTTGTAGAGCCTAAGGATAAGGATGAATTTATTAAGTATTGTAAGGAAGAAAATATTGAGGTTACTTATGTTGCAACAGTAACTGATACAAATAGATTAGTAATGCACTATATGGGAAGAACAATCGTTGATATCTCAAGAGACTTCATCGATTCAGCTGGTGCAATTCACCACGCTAAAGCAAAGATTGGTGCAGTAAGCGAAGAAAATCCATTCATTAAGCCTAAGAAGGAGCTTAAGGATAGAATATTTGATACATTAAAGGATAAGAATGTAACAAGCCAAAAGGGCTTAATTGAGATGTTCGACTCAACAATCGGTGCATCTACAGTATTAATGCCATTCGGTGGTAAGTATCAAAGAACTGAAACACAGGTTTCTGTTCAAAAGCTTCCTACAGGTGGATTTACAAATACAGCATCAATTATGGCTTATGGCTATAACCCATATATTTCAAAGTACAGCCCATATCATGGTGCAATGTACGCAGTTGTAGAAGCAATCAGTAAGGTTGTTGCTGCTGGTGGTAAATATAATAATATGAGATTTTCATTCCAAGAGTATTTCGAGCGTATGCATAATGAGGAATCTTGGGGTAAGCCACTTGCTGCTTTATTAGGTGCACTTAAGATGCAAATGGAATTCGAGCTTCCATCAATTGGTGGTAAGGACTCAATGAGTGGTACATTCCAGGATATTAACGTTCCACCTATGCTAATGGCATTTGGTATTACAACTGTTAAGACTCAGGATGTAATCTCTCCAGAATTTAAGGAGCATCATAATAGATTATATTTAATTAAGCATACAGAGCTTCCTAACTATACTCCAAATATTGAGCAATTAAAGGAAAACTTTGAATTTGTTAATAAGATGATTCATGAGGGCAAGATTGTCAGTGCCTATGCACTTGGTAATGGTGGTTTAATTGAAGCACTTGCTAAGATGTCATTTGGTAACAATATCGGCTTCCAAGTTAAATATGATGAGGATTTACTTGATGCATACAATTATGGTTCTATAGTTGTTGAAACTAAGGGCTTTATGCATTATAAGAATGCTATCCTAATCGGTAGAACTAAGATGAGAAGCAATGCTGTAATTAATGGTAATAAGTTCTCAATCGAAGAATTATATGAGGCAAATAGAGCTAAATTCACAGAGGTTTATAAGGATATGGTTGATAGTGATTCACTATTAATCAGCATCAAGGCAAAGAAAAAGAAGCTTCAGCCTTTAGAGAATAAGAAGGAAGAGGTAATTGCTTACTTCCCTGTATTCCCTGGTACAAACTGTGATTATGATACAGAAAAGAAATTCAGAAATGCTGGTGCAACAATTAGAACAACAGTATTTAAGAATTTAACTAGCCAAGACATATTCGATTCTATCGATGAAATGGCTAAGAATATCGATGAAGCTGATATATTTGTATTATCTGGTGGATTCAGTGCTGGTGATGAGCCAGATGGATCTGGTAAATTCATCGCAAATGTATTAAATCAGGATAAGATTAAGGAATCAATTAATAAGCTACTTGCTAGAAAGGGTCTAGTTTTAGGTATCTGTAATGGATTCCAAGCATTAATTAAGTCAGGTCTATTACCATATGGTAAGCTTGGTGAGGTTAAAGAGGATTCACCTACATTATTTAGAAATGATATAAATAGACACGTATCACAAATCGTTTCAACAAAGGTTATGACAAATGCATCACCTTGGTTATCAAGCTTCTCAACTGGTGAGGTTCACCAAATTGCAGTAAGCCATGGTGAAGGTAAGTTTGTTGT
>JAEELU010000008.1 GCA_016282815.1 Acholeplasmatales bacterium | reverse complement strand
CTTTTGCAGTTGTATAATATAACATTTCATTATTGTCATACCATACATAAACTTCTTTTGGTGAATCATCTGTTGAAACAAGATTGTAATCACTGATAACACCGTCTTCAACAGCTTGATCATATTCATCTTGAGTTGCTTTTCTAAATCTAGAAGCTGAACTTAATCTATCACTGAACTCAGAACCATTAACTAAATAAGCATAATCATTTGTATATTGTGCATGAAGTGTTAGATCTTCAGTACCTTTAAGTACTGTTACGCGATCTCCACCAGTTTCTGATGTATACCATCCAGTAAATTCATATCCATCTTTAATAGGATCTTCTGGGAACTTAGCATTACTTATTGTTTCTATATAATTTGGTTCTACTATAGCATCAATAGGTACTTCTACTGTTGCTCCATCTGGATAATTCTTACCATCAATAATCCATCCACTTGGTCTATATGATTTTACTACATTACTTACCATAGCAGCTTCACCATTATGAGGTAAGAATGTTACTGTAGAAATAATTTCATCAGCTTTAGCCTCAGTATTTGTTCCTAAAGTTATTTTTCTAGTAGCGTTTTCATCATACCAATGTGCATAAAGAGTAATGTTTTCTTCTCTATCATAAGAAGTATATTTATTTCCACCATTTAAGGAATTAAACCATCCTTGGAATGTATATCCTGTTCTAGTAGGATTACTTGGGAATTCAGCTGGAGTAATATTTTTACTAAAATCTCTTACTAATTCGGAAGTACTTGTTAATGTTACCTCTTCGCCATCATCATGATGAACTCCATCTAATAACCATCCATTTGGTGTGTAGCTTACTACTACATTACTTGTAGTATCATCGTTACCATTATTATATTTAAATGTTACAACATAATTTGTAGGTTCTTTAGTTGTATCGTTTACTGGTAATACTATTGGACCAGTAGAAACTGACCAATGTGCATAAAGTGTTATATCTTCATCACCATCATATGATGTATACTCTACACCATTTTCATCAAACCATCCATCAAATGTATAGCCTACTCTTTCTGGATTGCTTGGGAAAGTTATTCCAATTGTTGTAGTAATATAATCATATTCAACTGTTAAATCAGAATTTACAACAACAATTTGTCCATTTTCATAATGAGTATTATCTATTAACCATCCATTTGCTACATAAGTATCTTTTATAGAAGTTACATATGGTTTAGTAATACCATCATTATAATCAAATGTTACTTTAACACCAGATGTATCTTCTTTTGTTGAATCATTTGCTCTAAGTGCATATGTTACACCATCGTCAACTACATCGCTTGTATCATCAGGATAATAAATTGTATGTGTAACTTTTGCTCCTTCAATTTTTGATTTTGGAACATCAATTACTGGTCTAGCATTCCATGAATCTGAAATATCATCCTTAAATTTAAGATATCCAGATTGCATTAAAATTGTAGATGTAGCATCTCCTGGAGTTTCAATCCAATAAGGACCTGAATACCAATCTTCAGAAGTCATAGCATGTTCAAATAAGAATAAACAACTTTCTGGTAAAGAATAATTTTTCTTTTCAGTAATGTTAATACCACATGCTTTTTCAATTTCCTTAACAGTTAATAATCTACCAGTATAACCAGCATAACTGAATAATGTTGGAGAAGCTAAATCTTCAAGTGCAGGTAAGATATATCTATCTTCTTTATATAAAGATACATTACCCCAAGATATTTTAGCTGGAACTACATAATCATATTCCTCTAAAAGTCCAGTTGGTCCACCATAACCTGTTGTTACTCCATTTTCATGTTCATCGTAAGTAATATATCCTCTCATTCTAGTGTCACTACTAGATTGATAATCATCATACCAAATTAATGCAGCAATAGAACTATTATAACGTTTAGTTTCAGTATCATAATAATCGCTTACATAGTAGAATCTTTCTTCACGATCATCAAACATTCCATCGCCATTAACATCACAAACAAGTGCATCTCCTGCTTGTAAATCACCTGTAGTATTTATATTACCAAAGCTAAATTCACCTGAAATATTATTTTCATTACACCAAGCAATATTTGAAGAACAATATCCTGTGTGTTCTGATTGTGATTCAACTTTAGCTCTCTTACATAATAAATCTTTTTGGTTGTTTTCTTCGTGAGAAATTTCACCTCTAATTGATAAATATCCTGGATGCTCTGGAGCATCGTCTATTATAGCGTATTCTTTATCAATTTTATTACTATCATATGTAGTTCCGTTTTGACCTACTATATTAACAGCATTAGTGAACATATCACGTGAATTAATAACATTAGAAACATCCCATTTATCCGAAACATATATTTTTTCAAGATTACTTGGATCTTCAGTATAAAACATAACTTCCATATCTGTTACATTATGTGTATCAAAATTACTTAAGTCCAATTCTGTAAGGGATTTATCGTATTCAAACATTGCACTCATTGTTGTTACATTACTTGTATCAAAACTACTTACATCTAATTCTTCTTTATTAACCATTCCCGAAAACATGCCTGACATATCTGTAACATTACTTGTATCAAAACCACTCAAATCAAAGTATTCCAAATTACTAGCACTATGGAACATATTACTCATATCAGTTACGTTATGTGTATCAAAATTTCCAAATCTAATGCTATTAACAGTACTATCTTCAAATAGATTTCTCATACTAGTTGTTTTAGAAGTATTTAATCCTGATAAGTCAATAAACCAATAAGATTCATAGAAAGGTGTTTCAGCGTACACATCATTTCTAGCATAGAATATTACTTCAGCATCAGAATAGTAATATGTTGCACTGTCCAAATTATCATACCAAACATAAGTAGGTAATCCTTCAACTGCAATATTATATATATCTGCAGTAGCAAATAAATTAGTTTCAACATTCTCTTCTGAAATATTATGGTAAGATAATGCTTTATCTAAAGCAATTCTAGTACCAGGTTTTAATGACATTGAACCAGAAAATTGATTAAGTCCACTAGTAATAATTGAATAACTTGATGTCCAGTGAGCATGAAGAGTAATATCTTCATTTCCTCTTAGAACAGTTACTTGTTCTCCGCCAGTTTCCTTTGTGAACCATCCAACAAATTCATAACCTTCTCTTGTTGGATCAGTTGGGAACTTACCATTTTTAATTATTACATCGTAATCAGGTTCAACATCTTCAGTAGTACATTTACTAATAGTTTGTTCATTACCATAATGTGTACCATTATTTACCCATCCATTTGGTGAATAAGCAGCTAATACATTTGTAGTAGTATTTGCTTGTCCATTATGATATATGAATGTTACTGTAGAAATTACTTCATCAGTTTTTTCTATATTATTTATACCAGTAGTATAAGGTTCAAAACTTGTACATTCTAGTTTTGTTTTTTGCCATCTAGCATAAAGTGTTATATCACTTGTTTTAGAGTATTCTGTATATCTATTACCACCAGCTTCAGCATTTGTGTCATACCAACCAGCAAATGTAGCATTTTGTTTAGTTGGATTACTTGGGAATACAGCAGGTACAATATCTCCATTTATATAATCTTCAACAATAGTCATTCCTTCTTCATATACTATTGTTTCTCCATCGTTGTAGTGTACACCATTAACAAGCCATCCATTTCCTATTAATGGTCTTGTAACCTTACTTGTAGTATTAGGTGAACCATTACCATATACGAAAGTTACAGTTGCAATTACTTTAGTTTTAGTTTCTGTATTCTCAGGAAGAGTTAATTCCTCACCTGGTTGTGGTAAATCTAAACTCCAATGAGCATATAAAGTGATATCAGAATCACCAGCATAGCTTTCAATTTTATTTCCATCAAGTGAATCATCATACCAGCCATCAAAATCATAGCTGTCTTTAGTTGGATCAGTTGGGAATTCTGCTGGAATCACTGTTTCAATATAATCACCAATTACAGTTGTATAAACATTAACAGTTATATCAGCATTATCATCGTAATGAACACCATTTACTAACCAACCATTTGGCATAAATTGTTTTGTTACATTACTTGTTACATTTTCTTCACCATTTTTTGGATTAAATGTTACTGTTGAAATTATTTCAGAAGCTTTAGCATTAGTATTTTGTCCTAAGTTATGAGTTGATCCTGCTGGAACTTCGTTACATTCATCATTAACACAAATTGTTACTTTATTATTATTCCAATTAGCATATAATGTTGTATCACTAGTAATACCTTCAAGTGATGTTACTAAATTTCCTCCAGTTTTATTTGTATACCATCCTTGGAAACTTCCATCTGTAACTGTAGGTATTTCAGGATAATTATAACTTTCAGTATAAACACTATTAATTGCTATACTATGTGTAAAGTTATACTCTTGGTTAGGCATATAATTACCTTCACCATCAATTGTGAAATGATCAAATGTATAATCTTTTGTAATATAAGCTGTTTCGTTTGTATATCCTTCTTTATTATAATCAAATATAATTTCAGCTATATTTTCAGATTTTTTATTTTTACTATTTGGTAGATTACCTAAACCTTTATTAACTATAATAACTTCACCGTCTACTGTGATTGGAATTTGATTATCATCAGCATAAATAGCAAATAATTTAGCTCCATCTTGTGTAAGTTCAGAAGCATCATAATATTGTTTTCCACCGGTAGGTTTATCGAACCAACCATAGAATGTATCTCCTAAACCAAAGTCTGGGAAGTTTGGATATACAAGGTCTGAATATTGTTCTAAAGTATAATCATCATAATTAGGTACTTCATCAAAATTACTTCTAATAACAGTATCTTCATTTAATGTAATATCTGTACCAATATCATATTCTACATTATTAACTGTGAAATTTCTTAAAGTATAAGTAGTTTCAATTGATACATATCCAACGTTTTCTTTACCATCAAAGAAGTCAGCATATAAATATTTACCTTCTTTTTCTCTATCATCAGGTAAAGTTAATACTGTGCCACGAGGATATACAAATTTTTCCCCATCAAAATCTACTATAACATCTGATTCTGAATTATAAGGAGCATATTGAGCATAGTATGTATCAGTATATACATAAAAATCTTCAGAATTAAAGTTAGCGAAATTACCATCTTCTGGAGCATCATACCAACCCTTAAATATATATCCTTCTTTATAAGGTGTTTCAAAATCAGATAATTCTTTTTTATAGCCATCTGATAACGTAGTAATAAATGTATCTTCATTAATAACTACAGTATCACCAATATCAATTACACGACCATTTACAGCAAAACCAGTTGGTTTATTATATTCTCTCTGATATCCAGGTACTAAAGGTCTACCATCTTGATAGTCTAAATTGAAGTTGCTGGTATATTCTTCACCTGCATCATAAGGTGTAAACTCAGTTCCTTTTAATACTTTTATTTCATATGAATCTTGAATTCCATTAAATGTTAATAATACAGCGTCATCAGGATTATCATAGTAATGAGCATAAACATTAATAGATTCCGCTCCATTATATCTAATAATTTGTTCACCACCAATAGGTTCGGTAAACCAACCTAAGAAGTATTTTTCTTCACCATTAAACCATT
>JAEELU010000080.1 GCA_016282815.1 Acholeplasmatales bacterium | reverse complement strand
GTTTTTTCAAATCAAACAGTTGAGGAAATAGAAGAAAAAGTTAATTCAATGCTTGATGAATTTAAACAAGAATTAGTAGCGAACACGAGAACTCAATTATGGGATGCTATACATGAGAAGTATCTAAGTAGTGAAAGAATTCTAAATTTATCAAGAAATATAAAAACCTATTTGCCAGATGATTTTCTTGCAAACTTTTTTGAGTTCGTTAATACGAAGTCTCACACTCAGGAACAAATAAATGAATATATTAACAATATAGATTATGAGGAATATTACTATTTGATTGATGTAGTATTAGATTTTATGATTAGATCACTAGAGCCATCTAATTTATTAAGCTTAAATAATCTTATTGAAAATACATATAAGCAGAAATATTTAAAGCTATATAACGAATACACATCTCGTTTATCTAAGGAAGCAGAAAGGGTTAAAGCAGGAGTTTATGATCTTACTGTTGAAAGGGATGTTTTTGTTGCCTATTCATCAAAGGATATTCAATATGTAGAAGAGGTAGTAAAACTATTAAATAAGGAAGGTATTTCATATTTCGTAGCACTAGAAAATCTACGTCATGGTAAGGGTGCAGTAGAAAACTACGATAAGGCACTTGAACAAGCAATAGAAAACTGTAAAACATTCCTATTTATTTCTAGTACTAATTCAAGAACAAGAGAATGTGATGCCTTAAAAAAGGAAATACCTCATTTAAAGAAGGTTGATAAATTAAACGCTCCAGCTGAATATAGAAATGATTATAGCAAGATGCCACGTAAATATAAGAAGCCAAGAGTACAGCTACTTATTGGTGAACCACCAGTAGGTACGCTTGGAGATAAGCAGGTAGCTGAGGTATTTGATGGTTATGAGTGGAGATATGATGCGGAAAGTGCAGTTGAAGCAATCTATAATTTCTTAAATGATGACTATTTTGAGGAAGAAACTGAAGCTGAAAGAATCAAAAGAGAGCTTGAGGAAAAGCAGGCTCAGCAAATAGAAGAATTAAAGAAAATGATGGCTGAAATGCAGGCAAATCTTAATGCTTCTAAGGAACAATCTGCACCAGAAAAGAAAGTAGAAGATAATAAAGTTAAAACTACAGTTAATGTACCAGAAACAAGTAAGCCAGCAGAAGCTAATACAAAACACAGTAGTTATTTTGATAACATTTTTAGTAGTATTATGAATGGTTGGAAAGATAATAATACTCCTATAAGTGAAGTTTTAGGAAAATCAAATAATTCTGCTACTAAAGAGACAGAGTCAAATATAAAAAAGAAAAGAAAACAACTAATGCTTGGTTCGTACTACATTAATGATGATAAAACGAAGGAACCATTATTATGGGATATATTGGAAGAAAAAGATGGTAAGGCTTTAATAATATCTCAAAAAATCATTTACGCAAAAAATTATGGTTCAGGAACAAGCAAATACGATAGTTCTCTCGTAAGAAATTGGATAAATAACGATTTTTATAATGCCGCATTTAGCGAAAATGAAAAGAAAAGAATACTAATAACATCAGTAGATAATAGTGCATCTTCAACAGGGGAGACTTCAAATGCCTTTGCATGCAATAATACAACGGACAAGATGTTTTTGTTATCAGTTAGTGAAGTAGGAACTTATTACATAGGAGATCGAGATAGAAAAGCTGAGGGAACCCCATATGCGTTTCAACATGGGTTATATGAACCAAAAGTTCTTGACGACAAATCTAGCGTATGGTGGTTACGTTCTCCATTTCCTTTTTCTACTTATGCCTATCAGATTAATAGTAGTGGTATGATAGTTAACTCTCATGTTTCAAGTCAGAGCTGTGGTATTCGTCCAGCCTGCTGGGTAATCCTTGACAATGCTGAACCAAAAAAGCAAGCTAATAGTAGTGGAGACAAACCTTACAAGAGGGATGGTAAAAAGGTTACCTTTGGTCATTGGATTAAGACATTAGATTTCAAAGAAACACCAATAGAATGGGATATAATCGCTGAAAATAACGGCTATGCCTTATTACTATCTCGTAATGTATTGGAACAAATAGATTATGATAAGCTTAAGCCAACAGATAGCTCAGTTGGAACAAATATTTCATCTAAGAATTATAAGGAATGCGGAATTAGAAATTATTTAAATGATGTTTTTTATAATAAAGCTTTTAACGACGATGAAAAAAACATTATTCCTAGGGTTAAGGTTGTTAATAATAAAGAATCTGTATGTAATACTGCAAATACAAATTTCTGTGAAGATACAAATGATCAAATATTCTTATTGTCTGCAAAGGAAGTATTTGACTTATTAAAAGATGAAAGACTAAGAATTGCTTATGGCACTGAAAAATTTAAAAATGAGAAGCAAATATGGTGGTTAAGGTCAGTTTATGGTGATAGTACTGGATTTGCTTATGGCGTTGTTACAACTGAAGGTAAAGTACAATATGTAAAGGAAAGTGGTCTTATAAGCAAAACTCATAATATATTTGGTATTACATCAATTAAGAAAAACTTTGGTATTAGACCTGCCTGTTGGATAAAGATATAGTAAAAAGGAGTGAATTATATGAAGCAATTGAACTTTTGTCCTAATTGTGGTGCTATGCTAGTAAAAAACGAAAAAGGATTAGTATGCTTGTATTGCAACGAGGTATATCAAGATGATACTAAGAATGAGGAAGAAATAACCAATACAAATTCTAATCAAGAAGAATCATTTGGTGGTATTCTTGGTTCCCTTTTATATGATGCTAAGTATTATAAAAGGGATGGTAAAAAGGTTACGTTTGGTCGTTGGATACAAAATCTAACCTATGAGG
>JAEELU010000079.1 GCA_016282815.1 Acholeplasmatales bacterium | reverse complement strand
CAGGTAAAATTGTTCTAGGACCAGTTAATGCAACACAATACTTATTTGAATCCTTCATATCTACCTCTACCATAAAATTGAATGGTAAAGGATATCTATTTAATACAAAGCTCTTTACTCTTCTATTTAATAAAGTCATATTCTCTGTAGATTTAATTATATTTAAATCCTTTAATATAGGCTTAATACCCTGACTATTTCTCTTCTTAGTATTTTTAGCTATAGAATATAAATCTACTGCCTTTCTTAGATTAGCATCCTCGATAATATCCTTCTTTTCTAGCTCCCTAAATTCCTCCATAAGAGTTTTTTCTACATTCTCATGTAGCTCTGAGAATCCGCCCGCAACAGGCATATCATCAGGTATAACAAGCTCATCTAGCTTCTCTTGATTTACATATAAATATAAATCATCCTGTATTCTAATATTTTCCATTTCTAACCTCCGCTTAAACCTATATTATTCTATCATATAAGAACAAAAAAAGCCATCGATTAAGATGGCTATATTTTTATAATAGGAATATATTTGCCTTAGCTAATGCTTCAAGGTCCTCATCACTCCATACTGAAGCCTGAACCTCACCAACATGTGCCTTTCTTAGCATATACATACATAATCTAGATTGACCAATACCTCCGCCGATAGTAAGTGGTAATCTATTATTGATAACATCCTGAACATAAGGATTGTTAAGCTTTTCCTCTTCATGATGATCCTTAATTTGACTAACAATTGACTTCTCATCAACTCTAATACCCATTGATGAAATCTCAAATGCTATATCTAATACATCATAATAAAGGATAATATCTCCATTTAGCTCCCAATCATCATAATCGGCTGCTCTACCATCATGTGGCTTACCATCTGATAGCTTCTTACCAATTTGCATAATGAATACTGCCTTATACTTCTTAGCAATTTCATATTCACGCTTTGAAGGCTCTAAATTAGGATATAAATCTAATAGCTCCTGGCTTGTAATAAAATGAATTTCCTCAGGTAATTCATGATATAGCTTAGGGAACTTCTTAGAAACCTTAAGCTCAAGCTCCTTAATTACATTATATATCTTCTTAACAGTATTCTTAAGATAATCAACTGTTCTATCCTCTCTATCAATGATCTTTTCCCAATCCCATTGATCTACATAAGCTGAATGCATTGTGTCTAAATCCTCATCACGTCTAATCGCATTCATATCTGTATATAAGCCAGTATGAGAAACAAAACCATATCTATTTAAAGCATTTCTTTTCCATTTAGCTAATGATTGAACAATCTCAACCTCATCAGGAATATTCTTTATATCAAAATTTACTCTTCTTTCATAGCCATTTAAATTATCGTTTAATCCAGTCTTTGGTAATACAAATAGTGGGGCAGATACTCTTGTTAGATTTAAAGCATCAGCTAAATCTCTTTCAAATGTATCCTTAACAAATTTAATAGCTAGCTCAGTATCTAATAAATTTAATTTAGATTCATAGTTCTTTGGTAATAATAATTTTTTCATCAAAATCATCTCCTGACTAGAATTTTATCACAATATTATATATAAATAAATATATTTTTATATAATAATTCGATTATTTTCTATTTTTTCGAATTTTTATATTATTTTTAGTAATATTATTATTTTTTATTCATAACATATTCTACTACATATGGATTATATTTCTTTTCATAGCCAATAGTAGATATATCATTATGTCCTGGGTATATATTATAGCTATCAGGATACTCATTTATTATTTTCTTTAATGATTCTATCATTTTTGATATATCACCTGTAGAAAAATCAGTTCTACCTATAGATAGATTAAATAATGTATCACCAGTAAATACATTATCCTCCATTTGGTAACATACGGATCCGTGTGTATGACCTGGTGTATGTAATACCTTAAAGTCATAGCCTATTAGATTAATAACATCACCATTCTTTACTAATCTAATATCAAGCATTCCCTTACTAAATGGTGATACTCTACCTACCATATCATATACAGAATCATATGGATCATACATTACTTCCTCATCTAATTTATGTATATAAATTGGTAAATCCATAAAATACTGAATACCATCTATATGATCTGCATGACCATGAGTTAATAATATGGCCTTAGGTGTGTATTTTCTTTTTATATATTCGCTTACCTCTTTATAAGAAAAGCCAGGGTCAATTATTACGCATTCACCCTTATCATTACTAACTATATAGCTATTAGTAAAAAAAGAACCGACACATCTTTTTTCTATCATAATAATAAAACCCCCTTTTAATAAAAGAAAAAGCCATCTCTGGCTAGTAATTTTCTAATTATATATAATATTACTTCTTTTCTTTATGTACAGTATGCTTACGGCAAAAAGGACAATATTTCTTAATCTCCATTCTTTCAGGAGTAGTCTTCTTGTTCTTATCTGTATAATAGTTTTCGTTCTTACAATCTGAACAAACTAATTTAACTAAATCACGCATCTTTTATCCCTCCAGACCTAAAGATTAGTTTACTCGAATATTATATCAAAACCAAAATAGTAAATCAATAACTATTTTTACAAATTTTATAGTGCATATTTTTTTAATTGTTGTTATTATTTTTCACTTTTTAATCTATCTATATTTTACCTATTTAGTGTTGTATAATATCTTTAGGTGATAAATTATGCATTTACGTGAAGAAACTAAAGTTGTAAAGGTAGGTAATAGATTATTAGGTGGTAATAATCCTATACTTATCCAAAGTATGACTAACACAAAAACAAAGGATGTCAAAGCTACAGTTGAGCAAATACTAAGGCTTGAAGAGCTTGGCTGTGATATTATCAGAGTAGCCGTTTTAGATAAAGAGGACGCTTATTCTATTTCTAAAATAAAGGAAGGTATCCATATACCTTTAGTTGCGGACATACATTTTGACCCAGAGCTTGCACTTATCGCAATAGATCAGGGTGTAGATAAAATAAGATTAAATCCTGGTAATATTAGAGACCACGATAAAATAGTTGAAATAGTTAATAGATGTAAGGAAAAGCATATACCTATTAGAATTGGTGTTAATTCAGGATCATTACCAAAGGGCTATGAGCTTAATGCCAAGAACATGGTTAAGGCTGCTCATGATCATATAGATATACTAGAGGCTTTAGATTTTCATGATATCGTATTATCAATTAAGGCATCTAATATAGAGCTTGCTTATGAAGCATATAAGCTTGCTGCAGAGGAATTCCCATATCCACTACATATAGGTATCACAGAATCAGGTACAGCATTTAAAGGCTTAATTACCTCTTCTATTGGACTTGATAGAATATTGTCACTTGGAATTGGTAATACAATTAGAGTATCTCTAACAGATAAACCAGAATTTGAGGTTATGGCTGCCAAGGATATTCTAAAGGAATTAAAGCTAATTGATAATGTACCAACATTAACATCTTGCCCTACATGTGGTAGAACCCAAATAGATTTAATACCTATAGCTAAAGAGGTTGAGGAATATTTATATACTGTAAATAAAAATATTCACGTTGCTGTAATGGGCTGTATCGTAAATGGTCCGGGTGAAGCACGTGAGGCTGATTTAGGTATCGCAGGCGGTAAGGGTGAGGCACTAATATTTAAAAAGGGTGTCCCTATTAGAAAAATAGACGAAAAAGATATAATCAAGGAGCTAAAAAAAGAAATTGACTCAATGTGAACTGAGTCTTGTCAAGTAGACAGTGGATTAAAAAAATAATTAAATAAGATTTGAAGGAATTTGGGCATAATACCTATATTGATTAGGTGTTGTGCCCAATTTCT
>JAEELU010000078.1 GCA_016282815.1 Acholeplasmatales bacterium | reverse complement strand
TGGATTAATACTTGTTGGTAAGAATAATATTCAAAATGAATATATTACTCACCATTTAGCACGCCCAAATGATGTATGGTTCCACATTAAGGGGGCCCCAGGATCACATGTAGTAATAAAGGATAAGGAGCCAACTGATGATGACATTAGACTCGCAGCTAATATCGCAGCCTACTATTCTGAATTCCGCTATTCATCAAGTGTACCTGTTGATTATACAAAAATCAAAAACATCAAAAAGATTCCAGGTAAGCGTGCATGCTTCGTAACATACACACATGAAAAAACAATTTATATTGACCCTGATAATTCTATAATTGAGAAATTAGAGGTGAAAAGGTAATGAATAATTCATATAAAAGATTTGCCTACTTCTACGATGAGGTAACAAGTGAGCTTGAATATGATTTATGGCTTGAATTTATTGAGCCATATCTAAAGAAAAATGATAAGGTTTTAGATTTAGCATGTGGTAGTGGAACATTCGCTACAATGCTTAAGCTTGCTGGATATAATTCATATGGCTTAGATTTAAGTGAGGAAATAATTGAAATCGCAAATGAAAAAAGAAAGATAAATCATTTAGATATTCCCTTCTATGTAATGGATATGACTACATTTAGATTAGATGAGAAATTCGATATGATTACCTGCTTTTTCGATTCTGTTAATTTCCTAGATAATAAATCAAAAATAAAAAAGATGCTTGATATGGTATATAAGCATCTTAATAATGATGGCTATTTTATTTTTGATATAGCATCTAAAACATTATTCAATGAATATGATAAAAATGAAATACATAAGGATTATGAAACCTTTTATCTAGATTGGGTAACTAATAAGATAAATGATAATACATTAAAGCATAATATTAAAATCAAGGATGTAGATGATACATTTGAAGAAAATTATTATGAATACTTCTATGATATTAAGGATGTATTAGATAAAAGATTTAAGGTCATTAAAATCGCTGGTGACTTTAATGATGATTTAGATATCGAGGATGAAAGAATACTAATCGTATTACAAAAATAAAAGCATCCCTAGTAGGATGCTATAAATTATAAATTAGATAGCTCATCATACACATATCTTAGTGTTTGATATAAATCATCTAATATTTGAGGAGATAGCTCTCCTCTTTTTATTTTCTCTAATATCTCAAGTGTATCATTATATAAAATACTTGAGCCTATATTTAGACTAATATTATTTATTTTAGAAATATAATTATATAAATCATCCATTTCCTGATTGTTATATAATCTTACTATTTCCTCTACTCCATTTTTATATGTCTTTAGAAATCTTTGCTTAAAGATTTCAAAATCCTTTGGATTAGCTAAATTCTTAATTGCTGTATTCTTATCTACAAATGGCATGTTGATCACCCGATTTCTATATTATTTTCACCCTTAAAGGTAATATGCGTTGAATAGAATTCCTTCGCTACCTTAATTAGGTCATCTAAATCATATTTACCACATGTTTCCATAGCCGAATGCATCGCAAGCTGTGGAAGACCGATATCAACTGATGATACTGATAAATGAGCAAGTGAGATATGACCAAGTGTTGAGCCACCTCTTACATCTGAGCGGTTAGTCATTATTTGGTATCTAGCCTCTGCCTTATCACATAGCATCTTAAATATTGCCTCACTATATCCATCAGTAGTATATGAGCCATTTGCTGCACTCTTAATTACGATACCCTCGTTCATATATACTCTATTAGTTGGATCATATCTATGTGAATATGCAGGATGGAATGCGTGTGCATTATCTGCAGATATCATAAATGAATTATTTAAGGCTACCATATGCTCATCTAAGCATTTATCCATAGATCTAGATATTCTATATAATGTATCCTCTAAAAATTTAGAATCAGCTGCACTCTTAGATGCAGAACCAACCTCCTCAGAATCAAACAATGCCATTACATTAATTGTATTATACTCACATTTTCCACCGATTAATCCCATTGTTAATGCATATGCACATTCTAAATTATCAATTTGTGGTGCCATAATAAATTCATTATTTAATCCGCCAACCATACCTCTATCAAGTATTGCAAGATATAGATCATGAGATACTATATCATCTTTTTTTACCCCAAGCTCATCAGCTATAGCATCATATAAATCTGATGAACCATTATCTTCAGAGAGTATTGGCAAACATTCATTTTGTGGATTTATTGCTACACCATTATTAACATCTCTATTAAAATGAATTGATAGGTTAGGAATCATACACATAAATCTATTGAAATTAATTAGCTTTGATTCAAGATGATCACCATTCTTAACCATTACTCTACCAGCAATGTTAAGTGGTCTATCAAAGAATGTATTTAATATTAATCCACCATATACCTCTGTATTTAGATAATTATATCTATCCATACTAAGTGCAAAATTAGGCTTAAGCTTAAATGTTGGTGAATCTGTATGTGCTGCAGTAATATTAAATTGATATGATTCTAAATAACTAGGTGTTGTAAAGGCAATAATACTATTACCATTACGAATAATAAAATATTTAGAATTTAAATTTACAGAGAAGGCCTTCTTTTCATCTAGTTCCTTAAATCCATTTTCTTCTAATAGCTTCTTTATTTCACTGACTGCATGAAAGCTAGTTGGTGAATTTTTAATAAAATCTAAAAAATCCATATTACTTTTCCTCCATTATTACCGAGAAGCATTCTATATCATTTACCTTACCAATATAGCAGGAATCATTATTTTCATTTCTAAAATAGGTCATATTAATTATTTCACCAAACTTTATTTCATGAGAAAATGAAATAATTATTTTCTTTATTTTATTTATTGGTGTACCAATATGCCTATTATAAATAACATCTAAATACTTAGCATTATTCATATGGCCGTTATGATCTAGGTCTGTATATGTTACCTGATAATCCCAGGTTATAGCATCATCTGTTGGTGTTAAATTAACCTTTCTTCTTTTGAAATCAGGATAATTAGTATATTCATAATACTCTTCACCGAAGGAAACATTATCATCCTTAACAAGCTTTCTAGTTGTACTATCAATAGTAAACCATGAAGCAATACCAGTAACTAATAAATTACCATTCATATCCTTGATATCATATTCTCTTACATAATCAAGCCTATTTCTTCTATGTGGCCAGGTAGATACCATAACCTCATCAGTGTATTTAGGTAATTCACCAACAATATCTATTTCCTGATAATTAACAATCCAAAGTAAATTCTTCTTTAGCATATCATTATATCCAAGATGTAATATATCAGCATGTACTGAAGCCTCATCCTGGAATAAATCTAAAATAGCAAATGGTCTTAAGAAATCACTATCGCCAACAAATGAAGCGTGTATTAAAAATTTTCTAGTATCAATAATAGCCATAATTTAATCACCAAAACAATTATATCATATTCTAAAAAGAAAAGCACAACCTAGTTGTGCTAATCATTTTACTTTAATATTAATTTAGTAATGTAATCAGAGAAATCCTTTGGATTATCTGGTAGGATTCCTTCCTGTAATAATGCATTTGTATATAATACATTAGTAATTCTATTGAATTCATCCTTATCTACATTGCTTAAAGCCTCAAGCTTTGTGAATACCTCATGGTTAGGGTTAAGCTCAAATACTCTTTCTGCCTTAACCTCATGGTTTTGTGCCTTTAATACACGCTCCATTTCAAATGAGATTTCACCCTTAGTTGATACGCAGCATGGAGCATCAACTAATCTCTTAGATAATACAACCTCACTTACACCAGGGATAGATTCCTTAACCTTAGCTAGGAAGTCCTTCTTTTCTTCCTTTAGCTCATCAATCTTCTTAGATTCCTCTTCATCAATTAAATCAAGCTCATCCTTATTGATTGACTTAAATTCCTTACCCTCGTAATCCTTAAGAACCTGAATCATGAATTCATCTACATCATCAGATAAAATCAATACATCATAGCCCTTATTCTTAACTAATTCCATTTGAGGTAATCTATCAACTACCTCCTTAGTAGTACCTATAGCATAATAGATATTCTTTTGACCCTCAGGCATCTTATCTAAGTACTCCTTAAATGTAATTAGCTTATCCTCATTATAGCTCTTTAGAATAATTAAATCCTTTAATTGTTCCTTCTTCTCACCATAATTTTCATATAGACCAAACTTTAGGTTAACGCCATAATCCTTGAAGAATTCCTCATATTTAGCTCTATCGTTCTTTAGAATTCTAGATAATTCAGCTAATATCTTCTTTTCTACATTAGATGCAATCTTCTTAATTGCTCTGTCCTCCTGTAGCATTTCACGAGAAATATTAAGTGGTAAATCAGCACTATCTACTAATCCCTTAACAAATCTTAAATAATCAGGAATTAAGTCCTTACACTTATCAAGGATGAATACACCCTTTGTATATAGCTGAAGTCCCTTTTCATTCTTATCAGGATAGAAATCAAACATTGGCTTCTTTGGAATGAATAATAATGCATTATATGTTAGCATTCCCTCTACGTTAACAAATATAGATGTTAGAGGATCCTGGTAATCTAGGAATTTGTTCTTATAGAAATTATTTAATTCCTCATCAGTTACCTCGCTCTTATTCTTTTTCCATATTGGTAGCATTGAGTTAATAGTCTCAAGCTCTAAATGAGTTTTAGGCTCCTTATCGTTATCATCCTTATCATCCTTTGGATCATATTTAGTAACCCAAGTTTTAATTGGATATCTTACATAATCAGAATATTTTCTAATTAAACTCTTGATTTCATATTCATCAAGATATTTATCATAATCCTCATCCTCGGTATTAGGTCTTAGATATAGAGTAATCTTTGTTCCAAAATCATCCTTATCTGCATCCTCAATAGTATATGATTCTAATCCCTCTGATGAGAATAGATGTGCCTTATCCTCATTAACACTTCTAGTTAATACCTCAACCTTGTTAGCAACCATAAATGCAGAATAGAAGCCTACACCAAATTGACCAATAATATCAACATCAGGAGTCTTCTCCTTTTCTACCTGCTCTAAGAATTCCTTACTACCTGATTTAGCTATTGTTCCTAAATGCTCCTTTAGCTCATCAGTAGTCATACCAATACCATTATCGGTAATAGTAATTGTTCTATTATCCTTATCTGCCTCAACTAATATTTGGTAGCTATCACTCGCAATACTATTATTAGTTAATGATAAATAGTGTCTTTTATCAATCGCATCACTTGCATTAGAAATTAATTCTCTTAAGAATATTTCCTTATGTGTATATATTGAATTAATCATCATGTCAAGAAGACGCTTTGTTTCTGTTTTAAATTCATTTGTCTCTTTCATAATACCCCTCCAATTTAATTACAATAACGATTATAGTCTTATTTTTTAGCACTGTCAATATGCAAGTGCTAAAAAAATATATGTTATTCAAATTTAGGAGTCGTTATTATATAATAAAATTGGTGATAGGAATGGTTGAAGGCTTTAAATTAACAGCGGAAAAAATCAAAAGAATAATAAAGCTTGCAGTTCATTTACCCGATGACTATTATAGTAATAATAAGAAATATCCACTACTATTAATTTTAGATGGTGGCTTATTCTTTTCATTCTTAAATGAGGACAATAAAATTCTTGATTTAAAGAAGATTTTGGATGAATACGATAAGGAATTTATCGTTATTGGATTATTTAGGCCAAGATTAAATGAATGGAATATTTCTGAATTAAACCCTTATTATTCTGGTAGTATAGATGGTGTAGATGTAAGCTATTCTTCTATTTTTTATGAATATATAGCTAATGATCTATTACCACTGTTAAAGCAAAAATATCGTTTTACAGATGATATTAGTGTTATGGGTGTTAATTTAGGTGCCATATCAGTTATTCCGCTTCTTGCAAGATATGAAAAAATAAAAAAGGGACTAATATTTTCCCTTGATTACTGTGATGTTAATGATTTAATTTTTGATGAAGCATTAAAAATAAATAATAAAACAATTTATATCTATCAGGGTGAGGTTGATTCATCTATTGATGATTTAAATAAATTCTCTAATTTAGAGAAATCATTAGATAGAGATACTAACAAATTAATCATTGATTATGATAGAGAAAAAACTAATACAATAAATGATATCGAAGGATATATAGTAAAGGGACTAGAATTAATCTAGTCCCTCATTTTTATTCTATTCCAATGATATATGAATATATATCCTGCATACCCTCTACTAGGTATACCTCCATATAGGAATTGAAGGCTATGGCGATATCCTTTAGCTCATCACATTCCTGTAGTGGAACATCTCTTCCCTTTAGAACTGTTAAAACCTGCTTAGAATCAAAATCAGGTATTTGTCTAAAGGCTTTTTTTATTGCGCTTATTCTATTCTTATCTGAGGCAATTAGCTCATTATTATATAAACAGATATAATCACCCTTAGATATATTAATATCATTGATTACACAATCTCTAATACTATATGTAACCTCTAATGTAGATACATTATCGATAGCATTTTGAATTTCTGATAATATTTCATTAATATCATCACTATCATAATTAATCATTGATTGAGCACTATAGCCCTGAGCGATAGTTTTTGTAGGCATTACATATACATTTGATTTAGTATAAATATCCTTAGCCTGGTTAGCTGCGAGTAATATATTTCCATTATTTGGGAATACTATTATATTATCGGCATTAACTCTATCAAAGGCATTTATGAAATCCTGAGTTGAGGTATTCATGGTTTGACCACCTGATACTACCTCATCAGTACCCATTTCCTTAAAGGCGTTAACTAAACCTACTCCATTCGCAACAGCTATTGTTGCGTACTTCTTACGTTCTACCTTATTTATAGCTACATCAGTATGCTCATTATCATTATTAACATCAAGGTTAACAATATTGATATCAACGAATTCACCAAATTTTCTTAATTCAGTTAATAATATACCAATATCAAATGTAGTTGTTGAGCCTTCTATTATTGTTTTATTTTTGTTAACAATAGAATCATTACCATTAGAATTTAAAATATCTAATATTCTATTCTCATCAAAATTACCTACATTGATTTTTGAATTTTGAAGTTGAAGTTTAAATATAAGCTTATAGCCATGGACAAGCTTACTATTTTCATTAAACTTAAGCTCATCATCTGTTATATAAGCACTAATATCCTCACCTAGGGCTGATTTTAGCATACCCTCGATAATTAGAGTTAGTCCGTATCCACCTGAATCTATTACTCCAGCCTTTTTTAGGGCAGGTAAAAGATTTGGAGTATTATCCAAGGAGATTTTAGCATAATTAAGGTAAATAGATAGATAATCACTAAATGACATATCATTCTTAATATCCTTAATGGCATTTTCTCCTGCCTCTCTCATTACTGTAAGCATAGTTCCCTCTGTAGGATTATTAACTACACTATAGCTACGCTTAGTACCAGCTATTAGCGCTTCTGCAAAATCCTTTAGGGTAGCCTCGCTCTTATCAGCTAATCCAGTTGAGATACCTCTAAAAAACTGTGATAGTATTACACCTGAATTACCACGAGCGCACATAACCATACCACGAGCAAGCTTTTTAGCTAAAACTCCAATCGCAGGCTCATTTAAATTTTCAACCTCACTGATTCCACCTTCAATGGTCATCTGCATATTGGTTCCTGTATCTCCATCAGGAACAGGGAACACATTAAGTGAATTAACCTTATCTAAATCACTTGCTAAAAAGCGTGCTCCAAATTTAACCATCTTAATGAAATCTAATCCATTAATTGTATTACTCATTTATTATTTGTCGTCTCCAGAAATTGTTACTTCCTCACCATAGAAGTTTGCAGTAATTGTACCAGGGCCTACAGTCGCACCGATAATTGGTCCTAGTGATGAAAGATGTACATACTTAGGATTCAATCTTTCCTTTACCTTATCTGCAATATACTGAGCATCCTTTTCACAGTCAGCATGTGCAATACAGATACCATGATCCTTAGGGCTTGTAAATCTTTCACAAATTATTTCAACTAGCTCATCTAATGAAGTCTTTCTTCCCTTTACCTTCTTAAATGCGTAGTTATTACCATTCTTATCACTGATGATAATTGGCTTAACACCAAATAGGTTACCAAAGAATGCACTTGTTGCAGTAACACGGCCACTCTTTCTTAGCCACTCAAGTGATTCAACTGTCGCAACTACCTGGTATTTTAATCTATTATTGTCTAGGTATTCTACTAATTCATCAAGTGTTTTACCTTCGTTAGCCATTTTAGCTACGTCAAATGCCATTAATCCCTCAGCATAGTTACTTCTTAACGAGTCGTAGCATACTGCCTTTCTTCCAGGGTATTTAGCCAAGATTTCATCTGCGTAAATCTTTGCAGAATTAACTGAGCTTGATAATCTTGATGAGCAGGCGATGTATAATACATCATAGCCTTCCTCAAATGCCTTCTTAAACTTCTCCTCAATATCACTTGGCTTTACCTGACCAGTAACAGCTCTACTACCCTTACGCATCATATCATAATATGCCTTTGGTGTGATTTCTGGCCACTCAAGGTCTGCATCATAATTCTTACCCTCGATAGTAAAAACCATTTTTAAATAATCTAATCCAACCTCATCACGATATTCCTTTTCAATATCTGATGTTGAATCTGTAAAAACCTGTACCTTTTTCATTCAATTGTCCTCCATGTATGATAGTACTCATTAAGATAATTATAACACATTATTTATAATAATGTAAAACCCTTTCATACAAAAAG
>JAEELU010000077.1 GCA_016282815.1 Acholeplasmatales bacterium | reverse complement strand
GGATATCCTACCTCTGTAGCGGCTGAGAATAATACAGTTATTAGTAATCCTATAGTATCGAATTTATCCTTCCATACTGTTTTTATTATTTTCTTCCAAGGGTGATTGTTAATTCTTGGAGCATCATCAAGATCTTCTTCATAATCTTCCATTATTCCTCACCCCTTACTACCTTATTAAATTCTTCCTCAAGCTTTAATCCGATACCATATAGTTCCTTATAAAGCCCGTCAACCTTTAATAACTCATCATGAGTACCCATTTGGGCAACCTTACCCTTGTCTAAGACAAAGATTCTATCACAGTCCTTAGCTGTGGTAATTCTATGAGTTACTATAATCATTGTTTGATTATTATCCTTTGATTTCAATGCTGTTCTAATTAGCTTATCAGTTTTAGTATCTAGTGCTGATAATGAATCATCGAAAATGATGACTGGTGAATCAGATACTAGCATTCTCGCTATCGCAAGACGCTGCTTTTGTCCTCCTGATAGGGTTGTTCCCTTTTCACCTACTAATGTTGAATAGCCTTCCTTAAATTTCAAAATATCACTGTGAATTGAAGCTATTTCAGCTGCCTTATATACCTTTTTATCACTGATTGTTTTATTTGATATTGCTATATTCTCATAAATAGTTTTTGAATAAAGGAATGGATTTTGAAGAACGTATTTAACATTTTCTCTTAAATACTTCTTATCAATTTCCTTAATATCAGTACCACCTAATAATATTTCACCCTGAGATGATTCTAGGAATCTAACTAATAAATTACAAATAGTAGATTTACCAGAGCCAGTCTTACCTACAAAGGCAATTGTTTCACCCTTATTAATCTTAAATGAAATATTATCTAGTAAATGCTTATCGTCATCATCAAACTTAAATGATACATTCTTAAATTCAATATTGCCATCGATATTTGGCTTTTTAGTTCCATTTACCTCAAACTCTGATGGTAATAGTAATATTTCATCAATTCTCTTAGCGGCAACGCTTGCCTTACCGAAGGCAGCAATTGTTCTACCTAAGCCTCTCATAGGCCAAATTAGCATATCTAGTAATAAGATTGCAGCGATAATATCACTTGATGCAAGGCTTCCTTCCTTTGCAAGCATAATACCAACAAATAATGTTACTATATATTGAACGAATACTAAAATATCAGTTGAACCCCAGAATAGGGCAATAGACCTATTGAAGCTAATATTCTTCTTTGTATATTCGATATTAGCCTTATCCATATGCTCAAATTCATATTTTTCATTAGCGAATGCTCTAACAACACGTGCCGAATTGACGTTTTCCTGAATTATAGTAGTCATTTTACTTTCTACCTTTTCAATCTCGTCAAACTTCTTATTACAATATCTGAAATATACAACTGAAGCTATACCTGTGATAGGAACTGTAATAATACTTACAAGCATTAGCTTTGGTGAAATTAAAGCAACCTGTAATGCTCCAACAAATACAGTTACGAATATATTTAAGAAATTTGGTATTTGTTGAGAAATAAAATTAGATACCTGGTCAATATCTGATGTTGTTCTTTGAATTAAATCACCAACATCACTTTTATTATGATAGCTAAAGCTTAATTCAGATATATGTGTATACATCTTACATCTTAAATCATAACCAACATATTGAGCTAACGCTCCTTGGAAATAGTTAGTTATGAATCTTAAAATACATCTAAATACCTGTAATAATACCATTGATAATGAAACCATCAATATTATTGATAATACCTCATTACCAGTTTTATACCAGCTTATTAAGAAGCTAGGTAAATGTACATTGGGCTCCTCACCACCAAGTATCGCAATTGCGTACTGAACAAATAGAGGGATGTAGCTCCATAAGAACTGTAATACAGCACATAAAACAATTATTAAAATGAATAATGGAATATATCTTTTACTCCAAGAAAATATCTTCTTTATTCCGTGCATATTATATCCCCTCCTATTCCTATAATATTATAAGTCTTTTTAATACTTTTTCAATTAAAATTTGGCGTTCCGAAAAATTACATCACATTCTGGACGTTTTGGAAGCCTAACAAAAAAATCCCTTAACTAAAGGATTTTTATTTTTGCCTATTCATAGCTTTTTACATGATATGATGTAATTATCAGTAAAACTGTGGTATTATTAATAAAAGGAGGGGATAATATGTCATATGATCCAAAGCCAACTAAATATCCATTTCCTGATGATACATCTATGCATTATCTAAAGATTAAAAAGGATAATGGTATGGTATTTGATAAGAATTATCCCTTTATAGATAAATCAAAATGGTTTAACTTTAAAAGAAATATAATTAGGATACCTCTAACTCTAATAGTTTTTCCATTTGCTAGACTTAAGGTAGGACTTAAAATTGAAGGTAAGAAAAACCTAAAAAAGCATAAGGAACTAATAAAGAATGGTGTTATATCAGTAAGTAACCATATTCATATGTGGGATTATATATGCATAATGAAGGCAATTAGACCTATTAAGCCTTATACCCTTGTTTGGGCACCCAATATTAGAGGTGAAAACGGAACACTTGCACGACTTGTAGGTGGTATACCTATCCCTGAAAACAACTTATCTGGTAATATAGCATTTATGAAATCAGTAGGTGGACTATTAAAGGATGATGGTGGATGGCTACATATTTATGCTGAAGGTAGTATGTGGGAATACTATAAGCCAATTAGACCATTTAAGACAGGTGCTACAAGCTTTGCGATAATAAATGATAAGCCAATAATACCAATGGCATTTTCATATAGAAAGCCCGGCTTATTCTGTAAGCTATTTAAAATACCAGCAAAGCTTACATTAAGAATTGGTGAGCCTCTAACTAAGGATAATACTCTTCCTTCCTCTACGCAAAAGGAGGATCTATTAATTAGATGCCACGACGAGGTTTGCCGACTAGCAGGAATTGATCCTAAGGATAATATCTACGAGCCAATTTATAATGACTCAAAAAAGATAAATTATTATTAATTTGACAAATACTGAAATATAGTATATTATATAAGTGTATTAAATATTAGCAAAATACGGGAAACCGTATGACGCAAAGCTAAAGGGCCTTTAAAATGGCAGCCAGTTGCACTTAATTTTTTAGTCTTCTATTAGCCTTGCGTAAAGGCTTTTTATTTTTTACAAGAGAATTAGATTAATCAAAACGAATACTAGATATTACAAAAAGTAAATGAAGTTGCCAGCCCATATACTATTGTAGAAAAAATCTTATTCGTTAGCGCCTCATATTAGTGGGTTTAGCAAGAGGGGCTTTCCCTCCTTGCTAAATACTACTAAAAATGCAATTTAAATTCTCAAAGAAACACTTTTTAAATTGAGTTTAAAAGCTCAAAACTCGTAATAAACTTTTTCCTTTTTAAAATAGCTGCTTAAAAGAGCAGTTATTTTTTTGTATTAAAAAGGCATTCCTTTTAGCTTGGAATGTCTTTTATAACTATTTACTTCGTTTTCTTATTTAGAACTAATACCTTTTTGCAATAACCCTTCTCTCCACAACAAGGACACTTCATGTATTTCGTTCTTCCCTTATGTTTTGCAAATGAAGATTGCTTAAATGTTGGTATGAATGTTTCATGGCAATTCTGACACTCATAATATCCTGCCTTTTGTTCGATCCTAAAGCTTACTAAGGTCGCAGCTATTAATTGAATAAATCCACCTACACCAATTAGTATCTTAGCCCATAGTGGCATCTCAACAGCTGCCATTACTACAATTATTGAAATAAAGCATATTAAACTTATAACCATCAATATAATTTCAATATTTAATAATCTCTTATCTGATTCTTCTTTTTGTTTTACCATTTCTACTAGGTTTAATTCTATTTGCTTGTTATAATCCTTCATATCTAGTTCCTCCCCTGTTAACAATTCATTTACACTAATTCCAAGAACATCACACAATTCTAACATGATAGATGAATCTGGTAAGGATTTACCACATTCCCATTTAGATATGGCTCTATCTGTTATATTAAGCTTTTCAGCTAGCTGCATCTGAGTCAAATTCTTCTTTTTTCTACAGTCAGCTATGAACCTTCCGATTTTTTCTAAGTCCATGTTTTATTCCTCCTTTGCAATTTCAGTGTATATGATTATTACTAACAAGTCTACAAACCAGTGGTTGAGTTAGGGGAGAATATAAATAATCAACCATAAGTGGATAAGAGTATAGACTAACGCATAGAAATTATATCATTAAAAATGATAATGTGCTATAATAAATACATAAAAGGAAGTTGTAAAATATGAAAAATAATATGAAATTGAAATTACAACTTAATAAAAAAATTAGCTCCATTGCTTAAAAAAGTGATGGAGCTTTCTTCGTATACTAAAACTAGGAGTTTAATCTCTTAGTTTTTTTATTTCTAATATTAATGTATAATAGTAGTGATGGAAAGTTATTTAATCATTGAGACACATATGTGATCTCGT